>JALZDC010000042.1 GCA_030862755.1 Actinomycetota bacterium | reverse complement strand
GTCGTGTTGCGGTCGATCAGCCTGGTCATGACACCGCCCTTGGTCTCGATGCCCAACGACAGCGGCGTCACGTCCAGCAGCAGAACGTCTTTGACCTCACCATTGAGCACACCGGCCTGCAACGCGGCGCCGACCGCGACCACCTCGTCGGGGTTGACCCCCTTGTGCGGCTCCTTGCCACCGGTCAGGTCCCTGACGAGATCCTGGATCATCGGCATCCGCGTGGAACCGCCGACCAATATCACGTGGTCGATCGCGCTCGCGTCCTTCCCCCAGTCCTTGATCGCTTGGTCGAACGGACCGCGGCAGCTGTCGACCAGGTCTGCCGTCATGCGCTCGAACTCGGTTCGATTGAGCTTCTCCTCCAGATGCAGCGGCCCGTCGGGGCCAGCGCTGATGAACGGCAGGTTGATCGTGGTCTCGGCCACCTGCGACAGCTCGATCTTCGCCTTCTCCGCGGCCTCCTTGAGCCGCTGCATCGCCATGCGGTCCTTCGACAGGTCGATCGAGTAGTTGCCCTTGAATCGTTCGACGAGCCAGTCGATCACCCGCTGGTCCCAGTCGTCGCCGCCCAGCTGGGTGTCGCCGTGGGTCGCCTTCACCTCGACCACGCCCTCGCCGATCTCCAGCAGCGAGACGTCGAACGTCCCTCCCCCCAGGTCGAAGACGAGGATCGTCTGCTCGGTCTCCTGCTTGTCCAGGCCGTACGCGAGCGCAGCAGCCGTCGGCTCGTTGATGATACGGAGCACCTCGAGGCCTGCGATCTGCCCCGCCTCTTTCGTGGCCTGGCGCTGGGCGTTGTCGAAGTAGGCCGGCACCGTGATCACGGCCTGCGTCACGCCGTCCCCCAGGTAGGCCTCCGCGTCGCGCTTCAGCTTGTTGAGGATCTGCGCGGAGATCTCCTGGGCGGTCCAGGCCTTGCCGTCGATGTCGATCGACCAGTCCTTGTCGCCCATGTGGCGCTTGACGGATCTGACCGTCCTGTCCGGATTGGTGATGGCCTGCCGCTTGGCGACCTCACCCACCAGGATCTCGCCCGTCTTGGAGATCGCGACGACCGACGGCGTCGTCCGGGACCCCTCCGCGTTCGGGATGACGATGGGTTCACCCGCCTCCAGCGCGGCGACGACGGAGTTCGTCGTGCCGAGATCAACGCCCACAGCTCGTGCCATCAGATCGTTCCTCCTCGCTCGTTCCGACGCTGCTGAGCTCTCCCCCAGCCGCCATTAGCCTATGGGCCTCGATCTAGTCAGGCCGTGGTGGCTTCCGCTGAGAGATCCCTTGTGTCTGACGGGCTCCAGGATAGGGCCTTGAGTCCATCATTGACAACTTTTCTCCATAGAGCTTTGGGGGGTGCTCCGCCGCCCCATCTGACCCGATCGGAGACCGCGCGATGTCCCTTGCCCCCTGCATAGAGACGTTCAAGCCAAGGGCTCTTTCGTCCGATGGATGGACCTAGACCTAAAGACCGGACCGCCTAAAGGGCCCCACCGAAAGGACGAGAGTGGCAACCTCGAGCTCGACACTGCGTGACCGAAGGAGCGTGCATCCGGCCGTGGCGCACACGGTCGAGACCCTCCTGCTGCAGGAGCGCTCCAAGTGGGCGATCCACATCCACGACGGCCTCACCCAGTCCGTCACCAGCGCCGTCCTCGAGCTCCGGGGGCTCCAGCACAGGATCCTCACGGAGCCCGAGACCGTCCTTGCGACCCTGAAGGAGATCGAGGACTCCATCCGGAACGACCTCAGTCAGATCCGCAAGATCCTCTTCGAGCTGGATGGAGGCACACCTCATCGCGAGCCTCCCCTCGCCAGCTTCGTGAGCGAGCTCGTGGAGCGCTGGCATCTGCCTGCGCGCGTCTCGATCGAGGGCGAGGTGGATCGGATCTCGGATCCAACGCTCGAAAGAGCGAATGCGATCGTGGCCGAAGCCCTTGCCAATGCGGCGAAGCACTCTGGCGCACCTGAGGTATCGGTACGCATCAGGGCAGGGCTCGACGAACTCCGGATCGAGGTCGAGGACCGAGGCAACGGCATCGTCGCCACGGACGCCGACGGAGACCCGCATTTCGGGCTGCGACTCATGCGCGGCCAAGCAGAGCAGATCGGCGGCACCATCGAGATCGATTCCAAACCCGGAAGCGGCACCCGCGTGGTCGCCGTGCTCCCCGTCGAAGGGCGAGGTGAAGAAGGATGAAGATCCTCATCGTGGACGACCACGCGCTCGTGCGTCGTGGCCTGCATCACGTGGTGAAGGAAGGTTTCCCCGACGCTGAGGTCGTCGAGGCCGAGAGCGCTGCTGCGGCGCTCGAGCACATCCACAAGGGCACGGAGGTCGACCTCGCGCTGGTCGACGTCCGCATGCCTGACCTTGACGGTCTCGAGCTCCTGCGATCGATCAAGTCGGACAAGCCTGACATGCCGGTGGTCATGCTCTCGACCTACGACAACGCCCCGTACGTGAAACGGGCTCTCGCTGACGGGGCTTCGGGCTACCTGTTGAAGGACGCGACACCCGAGGACCTGTCCCAAGCCATCAACGTGGCGCTTTCGGGAAGCGGCAACGTGCTCTCGCCGAGGGTGATCCAGAACCTGTTCGAGGACCATGAGGCCTCGGGCCGCGACCACAACGGACGCCGGGGCGAGTACAACCTGACGCAGCGCGAACACGACATCCTGGCGCTGCTCTCCGAAGGCAGGGCGAACCGCGAGATCGCGCAACATCTGTACCTGTCGGAGAAGACCGTCAAGGCTCATCTCGCCGCGATCTTCCGGAAGCTCGGCGTCACCAACCGGACGCAGGCCGCGATGATGGCCGTCCAGATGGGCGTGGGCCCGGTACCGGGGGCTCTGGTCCCTGAGTAGGAGATCCGGGCGGCGCTCGTCAGGCCTTGAAGTCCTCGAAGAAGCGACTCGCGGTGGGGCCGCGCTGGCCCTGGTACTTGCCGCCCGCACGCCCATACGGGACGTCGGCGGCAGTCGTGAGCCGGAAGAAGGAGATCTGCCCGATCTTCATGCCTGGGTAGAGCGTAATCGGCAGGTTGGCGACATTGGAGAGCTCGAGCGTGAGGAAGCCGTTCCAGCCCGGGTCGACGTAGCCGGCGGTCGAGTGGATCAAGAGTCCGAGGCGGCCGAGCGACGACTTGCCCTCGAGGCGCGCGACGAGATCGTCGGGCAAGGCCACCCGTTCGAGCGTCGAGCCCAGCACGAACTCGCCCGGGTGCAGGATGAAGGGCTCGTCCGGCTTCGTCTCGACGAGCTCCGTGAGGTCCGGTTGCTCCTGCTTCACGTCGATGTAGGGGTACCGGGAGTTCGCGAAAACCCGGAACTCCGAATCGACGTGTAGGTCGACCGATGAGGGCTGGATGCAGGCCGGATCGAACGGGTCGATAACGATCCGTCCGGCGTCGATCTCCTCTCTGATCGTACGGTCGGAAAGGATCATCGCCTCGGATGCTACTAGCGGTTCCGAGGAGGGTTCGGGGCCAGTCGCTGGCTCAGTTCGAAGACGTTGCCTTCCGGGTCGCGGAAGTAGCACCAGTACCCGCCGGATCCCGGGCCGCCCTCGATCTCCGTGATCTCCTCCGCCCCCTGCTCGATCACCCGCGCACGAGCGGCGTGGATGTCGCCGACCGCGAAGCCTGGCTGGAAACGGAGCCGATCGTACTGCGGCCGATCGTCCCTGCGGAGGAGCTCGAGGAGGTTCGGCCCACCCATATCGAACTGGACCCAATCCTCGCCCGCGTCGAGCTCAGCCATGCCCAGCACGTTGCGGTAGAACCGTCGCTGTCCCTCGAGGTCCTCGACCACGATCCCAAGCCAGTTCGGCCATCGTGGGAGCGAAGCTTCCTCCTGCTCGGAGCTCATCCCTCACCTCCCGCCGCTGCGCGCGAGACCGCGACCCAGCGGTCCAGCGTCGCCGTCGCCCTGCCGTCGTCGATCGACGCGGCCGCGAGCCCGATCCCCGCCTCGAGGTCGGCGGCGGCCCCGGCGACCTCCAGCGCGGCGCCAGCGTTGAGGATCACGACGTCCCGCTTCGGGCCCGGCTCTCCGCTCAGCACGCCGTGGGCGACGCGCGCGGCTTCGACGGGGTCACCTCCCCGAAGGTCGTCTCGCGTCGCTCGCGCGATCCCGTGAACCGTCGGATCGAGGCGGCTCTCCCGGACCTCGCCATCGCCCACGTCCAGCACGACCGACGCGGCCGTCGTGGTCAGCTCGTCGAGGCCGTCCTCGCCTCGGAAGAGCCGGGCGCGGGTCCCGCGCCGGGCGAGTACCTCGGCCATCAGCGGCAACATGCGCTCGTCGGAGACGCCCACGACCTGTGCGGCGGGCCGTGCCGGGTTCGTGAGGGGCCCCAGGAAGTTGAAGGAGGTGGGCACGCGGAGTTCCCGACGTGCCGATGCGGCGTGCCCGAACGCCGGATGGAAGACGGGCGCGAACATGAACCCGATACCCGCCTCATCAAGGCAGCGCTCGACCCCGGCCGCCTCGAGATCGATCTTCACGCCGAGCGCTTCGAGGAGATCCGCCGATCCGCACCGGCTGGAGGCGGCGCGGTTCCCGTGCTTGGCGACCGGCACCCCGGCGCCGGCCACCACGATCGCCGAGACGGTGGAGATGTTGAACGTGCCGCCGCGATCGCCGCCCGTTCCGCAGGTGTCGAGCACGGGCGCGGGAGCGTTCACGGGATGTGCGAATTCCAGCACCGTTCGGGCGAGGCCGTCGAGCTCGTCGACGGTCTCGCCCTTGGTCCGCAGAGCCATCAGGAACCCGCCGACCTGCGCAGGCGTCACGTCTCCCGCCATGATCGCCCGCATCGCCTCGGCGGCTTCGTCTGCCGACAGGACCTCGTGGGAGGCAAGGCGCTGCAGCGTGCGCGGCCAGAGATCGGGGTCGGGCTCGCCCATGAGGGCCCGCACGCTAGCACGTAGGGATGGTCTGGTTGGCTCCCAGGAAGGCTCGCTAGACTGAGGCCTTCGCCATTCCTCGGGTGGCGTCCAGCGGGTGTGGTTCAATGGCAGAACGCGAGCTTCCCAAGCTCGAAACGGGGGTTCGATTCCCCTCACCCGCTCTCTCCGAAGCTCCGCGGCCGTCGCGCCGTGAAGCCGGCCTAGCTTCGAACGCAGAGATCGACGACGCTCCTCGCGGGAAGGCGCAGCGTGTTCGGCAGTCCGTGCGACAGCCGCCTGATGCGGTCGAGCAGATCCTTCCGGACGGCATCCGGCAACGAGGCCACGTCGCTCGATGTCGCGTAGAGATCGGCGAGACGCGCGGAGGGGATGACGTGGTACATCGGGAACTCACGGCGCTCGAGCGGACCGAAGCCGTCCGCCTCGGGTGGCCGTTCCTTCCACGAACGGTAAACCGTCGCGATCTCGTTCGACGCGCGCGTTGCCTCGCCGACCCTGTCGATCTCACGCATCCCCGAGACGGGCGGCTCTTCGAGCGGCCACGCCCAGAAGAGCGCGAGCGCCCCCCCCGGGACGAAGGACCCGCCGGATCTCTTCGAACGCCGTCCGGCGTTCGAAGTGATGGAAGGCGTTCCCCACGGTCACGGCATCCACCGAGCCGTCCTCCGGCGGGATCGCCTCAGCCGTTCCGTCGACGACTCGGACCACGGGTAGTCGCTCTTCCAGCACTGTTCGCATGTTCGGCGCAGGCTCCACGGCGACCAGATCCATGCCCAGGTCGGCGAGCCGCCTCGAT
>JALZDC010000040.1 GCA_030862755.1 Actinomycetota bacterium | reverse complement strand
ACTTCGAGCAGTCTCCCCGGAAGCCGTTCGAGCTGCCGCTGCGCGACGACTGCGTGGGGCCGAGGCTCCACAAGCTGGATACCGCGGACGAGGACTGACCGAGATCCAGCGAACCTTCCGGGCGCCTCTCTAAGGTATAGATCCCGTGATTGCCCGCGTGACCACCTACTGCCTGGACCGCTCGATTCGGCTCGCCGGTCCAACCGGTGGCAGGATGGGCGGATGGATATCCGACGCCGACGCCAGAGCTGGTTCGGGCTGAAGCGCCACGTCAAACGCTTCCTCAGCCTCGGCCTCCCGAACGCGCTCCTACGTCTCGTTTCGCGCTTCGTTCCCTCGCTCCGGTCGGGACGCCTGCCGGCGCCGGCGAACCTACGGGAGGTCGAGGGGCGGGTCGGGGGTTCGACCTTCGTGATGCTCGATCCGGCTCGATGCGAGAACGCGAAGGAGCTCTTCTGGGGACGCGGTCGGCGTCCGAAGGCGCACGACCGCCTGGCCCTCGATGCGATCGCCGCGCTCGCGCGCGAGGCCGATGAGCTCCTCGATATCGGCGCCTATACAGGCCTCTTCACGCTCGCGACGACGGCCATCGCGCCCGGCCTCCATGCCCACGCATTCGAGATCGTGCCCGCCGTGGCCGACGCCCTCGAGGCGAACCTGCGGCGCAACGGGGTCGCCGATCGCGTCGTCGTCCATCGCGAAGGGATCGGCGACCCGGACACGACGATGCGGGTGCCGTCGGGCGAGGGAGGCTCCGCACTCCCCTCGTTCTTCTCCTTGAAGATGCGCTTCGAGGAGGGCGAGGTCGTTCCTGTCCGGTCGCTCGATTCCGTGGGGGCGCTCCTGCCCGCGGGATCGCGGGTGGTCATGAAGGTGGATGTCGAGGGCACCGAAGACGTGGTCTTCGGAGCGGGGCAGCGGTTCCTCGGGACCTTCCGTCCCGACGTCCTCTGCGAGGTGCTTCCGGAGGCGGACGGTGCACGGCTCGACGAGCTGCTCACCGCCGCGGAACTGCGTGGGTACCTGGTCACGGCGGCCCGGCTCGAGGTGGGGCGGCGGATCGTGCCCCACCCCGCGTTCCGAGATTGGCTGTTCTCGCCACGAACGCCGGAGGAGCTCCGAGCACTCGGCCTTCCGGTCGACTAGACCTGGTTGTCCCCGCCGAAGATCTCGGAAACGGAGGAATCCTCGAAGACGGCGCGCAAGCCGTTCGCGATCAGGGGTGCGATCGACAGGACCTTCAGCTTGGCGAACGTCCGCTCGTCGGTGATCGGCACCGTATTCGTGACGACGACCTGCTCGATCGGGGCTTCCTCCAGCAGCTGGCGAGCCTTGCCGCTGAACAGGCCGTGGGTCGCCCCGACGAAGATCGGGCCCGCCCCCATCTCCGCGAGCACCTGGACACCCTTCGAGATGGTCGCGGCCGTGTCGATCATGTCGTCGACGATCACACACGGCCGGCCCTCGACCTCGCCGACGACCGCCATCTCCTCGATCTTGTGTGCTTCCTTCCGCGAACGTCGCTTGTAGAGGAACGCGAGGTCGGCATGCAGGTACTCACGGAGCTTCTCGGAGGTCTTGATCCGGCCGGCATCCGGGGCAACCACGACGAGGTTCTCGCCGTACAGTCCCAGCTCGTCCTTGAAGTAGTCGGACAGGATCGGTAGGGCGGTCAGATGGTCGAACGGGAAATCGAAGTAGCCCTGGATCTGTCCGGAGTGCAGGTCGACCGAGATCACCCGGTCCGCGCCGGCCGTGGAGAGCAGGTCGGCCACCAGCTTGGCGCTGATCGGCTCGCGGGAGAGCGCCTTGTGGTCCTGCCGCGAGTACCCGTAGTACGGGATCACTGCGTTGATCCTCTTCGCGGAGGCTCGCTTCATCGCGTCGAGCATGATCAGCTGCTCCATGAGCGCTTCGTTCACGGGCTCGTAGTGCGATTGCACGACGAACACGTCCGCACCGCGAACGCTCTCTTCGGATCGGAAGTAGATCTCGCCCGACGCGAAGCGCCGCAGCTCGCTGCGACTCACCGGGATGTTGAGGCACTCGGCGATCTCGCTCCCGAGCGCCGGGTGGATCGTGCCGGAGAACAGCATCATGCGCTTCTTGGTGATGATCTCCACGTCGCCCCCTAGTGCTTGGCCTTCGAACGGTGCTTCTCGTCGGCCCGCTTCCGGTAGCCCTTCACGTTCCTCTGGTCGGACCGCTCGACCCCCAGCGCGCCCGACGGCACATCTTTCGTGATCACCGACCCGGCCCCGGTCACGCCCCCCTTGCCGACCTTCACCGGTGCCACCAGCATCGTATCCGACCCGATCCTGGCTCCGTCCGCGATCACGGTCGGGTGTTTCTCGTAGCCGTCGTAGTTCACGACGACCGTCCCGGCACCGATGTTCACGCCCGCACCGACCTTGGCGTTCCCGATGTACGCGAGGTGCTTCGCCTTGGACCTCTTCCCGATCCGTGAGGCCTTGACCTCGACATAGTTGCCTATCTGCGCCCCGTCCTCGATCACGGCGCCGGGCCGGAGACGAGCGAACGGCCCCACTTCACAGCCCCGGCCTACATCCGCTTCCTCGAGGATCGAGAACCACACGACGGAGCCGTCGCCCACGCGCGAGCGGGCGATCGCCGCCGAAGGCCCGATCGTGCACCCGGCGCCGATCCGGCAGCCACTCTCCACGAATGTGTTGGGGTAGATCACGCTGTCTCGCCCGATCCTCACCTCGACGTCGATATAGGTCGCGGCAGGGTCGATCAGGGTGACGCCTGCGGCCATGTGAGCCTCGTTCACGCGACGGCGGAGCAACGCCGCCAGCGCGGTGACACCGGCCCGCGTGTTCGCACCGAGGATCCCCCCGGTGTCACAGACGACGGCGTCGACCCGCTCGCCCTTGTCCAATAGGATCGAGATCGCACGGTTCAGGTAGTACTCGCGTTGGCGATTCTCGCGATCGAGGAGCGGCAGGGTCGCATAGAGGAGGTCGCGCCGGAAAGCGATCCAGTTCGTCGCGACCTCGTGGATCCTGCGGACGGCGGGTGGAGCGTCGCGTCCTTCGATCACGTCGGTCACCCGCGACCCCTCGCGAACTACCCGCCCATAGCCGCCCGGTACATCCATCACGGTGGAACCCAGCGTGGCGGCCGCCCCGGTCCGGCGGTGGGAGCCCATGAGCTTCCTGAGATCGGCCGGAGTGATCGGGTCGAAATCGCCGTTCGCGATCAGCACGTCGTCCGGCTTGCCCACCGCCTTCTCCGCGATCTGGACCGCGTGGCCGGTGCCGAGCAGCTCGGCCTGCTCGACGAAGACGGGCGCGGGCTTCAGCCCCCAGGACGTGACCGCGTCGCGGACGTCGTCGGCTCCGTGGCCGACGACCACGACGATCCGCTGAGGCTTCGCGGCGCGCACCACCTGGAGCGTGTGCCACAGGAGCGGTCGTCCGCAGGCCGGATGGAGGGCCTTGGCGGTTCCCGACTTCAGTCGTTCGCCTTTGCCCGCGGCGAGCACCACGGCGGCGAGCGATCGGGGGGTGCGCTTGGGTGATGTGCCCACGTCCGTCCTTCGGTCCTCGGCGTTCGTCGGGGATGGGGGAAGGCCGGGTCATCGTCCCACACGGCCGCGAAGCGTGGCGCATCGGGGCCCCGGGGGTCGCGATGTCCCGGGCCGAGATGTCGGCGGCCGAGATGTTCCGGGGGGAGGAGTCGAACCTCCATACCAGGCTCCAAAGGCCCGTGTCTTGCCGTTAGACCACCCCGGACGGGTCGGTGTCGATTCTCGCAGGCGTGGGAGGCCTCGGCGGCGCATCCACGACGAACGAGCCGGGGACGGCATCCGCGACGTCCTGAGCCGACGCGAACGAGCAGAGGGCGACCACCGTCGGTCCCGATCCGCTCATCACGGCGCCGTGTGCGCCCGCGTCGAGGAAGGTGGCGACCGTCTCCGTGACCTCAGGATGGCGCGCGGCGACGGGCCCCTGGAGATCGTTGTACAGAGCGCTCCCCAAGAGCTGGTCGTTGCCGGCCTCCGCCGCCGCGATCAGCGCTCCGGGATCCGGCCCCGTCGCCGCGCGCTCGTCCCACCATGCGTAAGCGTCCGCCGACGTGACGCCGAATCCGAAGGGCTTCACGACCCATGTGGTCGTTTGCAGGAGCACCGGCTCCACGATGTCCCCCCGACCGCGGACGTACGCCGGCTCGCCTAGAAGCAGCGCCGGGACGTCGGAGCCGATCGCGGCGGCCAGCCGGGCGAGGCCTTCGCGACCCATCCCGGTCCCCCAATGCTCGTCGAGCATCAGGAGGGTGGCCGCGGCATCGGCCGACCCGCCGCCGAGGCCGGCGGCCACCGGGATGCGCTTCTGGATGGTGATCCGCGCGCCCCGCTCCTGCGCGCCGCCGGCCTCAGCGGCCAGCGCACGCGCGGCGCGCAGCACGAGGTTCGTCTCGTCCGCCGGGAGCTCCCCGGCGGCGGACCGCTCGAGCGACAGCGTCAGTTCGCCGGCGAGCTCCACGGTCACGCGATCGGCGAGCGAGATCGGCACGAGGAGCGTCTCGATGTCGTGGTATCCGTCGTCGCGGCGCCCGAGCACGCGCAAGAAGACGTTCAGCTTCGCGTGCGCCGGGGTTTCCATCACCGTCATGCCGGGCGGCGCTTCCCACGCGCCGTCATGTCCGGGGCACCGGAGGTGAGAGCATCTCGGCGATCCGCTCGAAGTCCTCGAGCGAGAGGGTCTCGGCGCGGGCCGACGGGGCGACGCCGGCCGCTCCCAGGAGACGGTCCGCCTCCCGACCCTCGACCCCGAGCCGCCGCAGGGCGTTCCGCATCGTCTTCCGCCGCTCGGCGAACCCCGCATCCACCACCGTCCACAGGCGATCCTCATCGACGGCGACCGACGGCTCGTCCCGGCGCACGAGACGAACGATCACCGACTCCACCTTGGGGCGCGGCCAGAACACCCCCGGCGGCACCCGCCGCACGAGCTCTCCCTCCGCTCGATAGGCGACCCGCAGGCTGGGGATCCCGTACGCCCGCTCGCCGGGACCCGCGATCAGGCGCTCCCCGACCTCCTGCTGGACCATCACGAGGAGGCGACCCACTTGGGGGACGTCCCGGAGCGTGTCCAGGACCAGGCGGGTAGCGACGTTGTAGGGGAGGTTGGCCGCGAGGATCCAGTCGTCC
>JALZDC010000004.1 GCA_030862755.1 Actinomycetota bacterium | reverse complement strand
GGCGATACCATCCACCTTCGCCTGCCGGAGTCGGGTCATCAGCTCGTGGTTCGCGGCCTCGTAGCTGATGTTCCCGGTCCCGTCCTGCCGTTCGAGGCCTCCGATCCGATGGACGAGACCGGGGGTCCCGGGGATCGCCCACGGACGGGCGAGCTTCTCGTCCCGCGAGTACGGGAGAAAGTCGGGACCGTCGGGCGACGCGAACGCAGGATCGATCTCCGGCAGGCTGGAGACCTCCGGGATCGACCACGGCTCCGACGAGTTCGCGATGAAGGTGTCGGAAAGGAGGATCACCGGCGTCCGGTAGCGCACCGCGATCCGAGCGGCCTCGATCGCGGCCGAGAAGCATCCGGCCGGTGTCGATGCGGACACGATCGGGATCGGCGACTCCCCGTGGCGTCCGTACATCGCGAGCAACAGGTCGGCCTGCTCCGTCTTGGTCGGCATCCCGGTGGAGGGACCGGCGCGCTGCACGTCGACGATGATCATCGGCAGCTCCATGATCACCGCGAGCCCCATCGTCTCGGACTTCAGGTCCACGCCGGGGCCGCTCGTGCCTGTCACCGCGAGCTGGCCGCTGAACGAGGCGCCCAGAGCGATATTGGCGGCCGCGATCTCGTCCTCCGCCTGGATCGTGATCACGCCGAAGTTCTTGTGGCGCGAGAGCTCGTGGAGGAGCTCTGAGGCCGGCGTGATCGGGTAGCTCGCGTAGAACAGCGGCAGCCCGCTCCGCTCGGACGCCGCGATGAGCCCCCAGGCGAGCGCGGTCGCGCCCGCGATGTTCCGATAGGTCCCCGGCTTCTGGGGCGCCGCTTCCACCTTGTACGACTCGACGAACAGCTCCGTCGTCTCGCCGAAGTGATAGCCGGCCTTGAAGGCTGCCACGTTGGCACCGAGGATCTCCTGACGCGACCCGAACTTCCTCTCCAGCCAGTTGAGCGTGGTCTCCGTAGGACGTCCGAACATCCACGACACCAGGCCGAGGGCGAACATGTTCTTGGCCCGCTCGGCCTCTTTCTTCCCGATCCCGATGTCCTCGGTCGCCCGGACGGTGATCGAGGTCATCGGCACCTTGAAGACCTGGTAGCCGTCGAGCGTCCCATCCTCCGCCGGGTCGGAGGTGTAGCCGGCCTTCTCGATGTTGCGGGGGGTGAACGAATCCTCGTTCAGCACGAGCACCCCGTCCTTCGCGACCGTGTGCAGGTCGGCCTTCAGAGCCGCCGGGTTCATCGCCACCAGCACGTCGGCGTGGTCGCCGGGCGTGGTGATGTCGCTGGAGGCGAACTGGATCTGGAAGGCTGACACCCCGTGCACCGTGCCGGCTGGAGCCCGGATCTCGGCCGGGAAATCCGGCAGGGTGGCCAGGTCGTTTCCGAGCACCGCCGTCGCGCTGGTGAAGCGGTCACCTGTCAGCTGCATGCCGTCGCCCGAGTCGCCGGCGAAGCGCACGACTATCCGTTCACGTTCCTTGACGGTCTTACTCATCTCGACAACCACACTACTGTGCGGGTCCGGCTGTGACGGCTCCTCGGTTGGTAGTTTCCCCACGTGCGGAGACGGAAACTCGGAGCCCGCGGCCCGGAGATCTCGGTCGTCGGCTACGGCGCCTGGGAGGCAGGCGGCGCCGCCTGGGGACCCAACGAATCGGAAGACGTGGTGATCGACGCCATCCGAACCGGCATCGATGCCGGCATCGACTGGATCGATACGGCCGAGGTGTACGGGGACGGCGTGTCCGAGACCCTGGTCGGTCGAGCGATCTCGGGGCGGCGGGACGATCTCGTGGTGGCGACGAAGGTTGCACCGCAACCGGAAGGAAGCGGCTTCGCACCTGCCCAGGTACGGGATGCCTGTGAGAAGAGCCTGAGCCGCCTCGGGACCGACCGGGTCGACCTCTACCAGCTCCATCGGCTGGACGACGGCGCGACCCCCCTCGAAGACACCTGGGGCGCGATGTGCGAGCTCCAGGACGACGGACTGGTCCGATCGATCGGTGTGTCGAACTTCGGTCGCGAGCAGATCGAACGTTGTCTCGCGATACGCCATGTCGACTCGCTCCAGCCGGAGTTCTCGATGCTGGTGCGAGAGCAGGCCGAGCTGATCCGATGGTGCGGCGAACAGGGGATCGGGGTCATCACGTACGGCCCGCTTGCCTTCGGGCTCTTGACCGGCGCGCTCAGGAGCGATACGCGCTTCGCGCCCGGCGACTGGCGTGCCGACAAGCAGGGGGAAGGACCCTTCTCTGATTTGGCTGGGTCGCTCGATGTGGTCGACCGGATCCGCCCGGTCGCGGAGCGGATCGGATGCACGTTGTCCCAGCTCGCTTTGGCATGGAACGTCCAGCAGCCCGGCGTCACGGCCGCGATCGCCGGGAGCCGGAATCCCTCGCATGTTCGCGCGAACGCCGGCGCGGGCGAGATCGAGCTGGATCAGGCCACGCTGGCGGAGCTGGACGGCCTCCTCACCTGATCAGGCGAGCGGGGTCCCGGGCGTGACCGTGCCCGAACCTTCGCGCCAGGCCTCAAGCAACCCCCTCTCGAGCGCCGGCTCCTGATCGACCATCTTCCGGAGGGTGTGGCGGTAGACCCGACGGACCTCCATCGGGGTGTCGGGCACGACCGACGCCGTTCTTGGGCCGTCCAGTGCAGAGTTCACCGAAGAAGTCACCGGGATCAGGGCACCCACCTTCCGGTTCCCCCGGACGACTCGCGCCGTGCCGCGGGGGACCACGAACATCGCTTCGCCGGCCTGACCCTCTTCGACGAGCGTACCGCCACCAGGGCCGCGACGGATCGCCGAAGTGCGGCATGCGGTCGCTGCCGCCTCGGCCCGGGAAGTCGGTCCCGGTACGAGGGAAGGATCGTGTCTCGCGTCGGGACGGCTCGCATCGCCGGAGCGAATCCCCGCGTCGCCGGCGCTCAGGGCCGTATCCAGCGTGCGGGGCACATAGGCATGCGGCGGTAGTGTTTAGCGGATGGACACGCGCAGCAAGCTCGAGACCCTGATGACCGAACGGATCCTGGTGCTCGA
The DNA here is from genome assembly GCA_030862755.1 of Actinomycetota bacterium. Taxonomy (GTDB): domain Bacteria; phylum Actinomycetota; class UBA4738; order UBA4738; family HRBIN12; genus JAJNBA01. The sequence continues at coordinate 316 of JALZDC010000004.1, read as the reverse complement.
GGGCCCCAAGGGCACCGCGATCCAAACGCTGGGTCTGTCCGAAGAGGATTTCCGAGGCGACCTCCTGAAGGATCACCCCCGAGATGTCCGGGGGGACAACGACCTACTCGGCCTCACGAGGCCCGACATCGTCGAGGCGATCCATCGAGACTACGTGGCCGCCGGCGCGTGGATCGTCAGCACCAACACGTTCAACGCGAGTCCCGTCTCCCAGTCCGAATACGGTCTGGAGCATCTCGTCTACGACATGAACAAGGCGGCGGCCGAGACCGCGCGCCGAGCGCTCGACGGAGCCGACGACCGCTTCGTCGTCGGC
>JALZDC010000410.1 GCA_030862755.1 Actinomycetota bacterium | reverse complement strand
TTGGCCTCGAGGAGGCGATCGCGTCCAAGCGCCTCCAGCGACCTCCCTCGGAGGTCCTCGGCACGCTCCCACATCTGGGCCATCTGGTCGACGAACCACGGATCGACCGACGACGCCGCGGCGATCTTGTCCACGTCGTGGCCCGCGTCGAGGGCCCGCTCGATCAGATGGAACCGGCTCTCGCTCCCTTCGCGGAGGACCGTCAGCGGGTCGGTGTGGCCCTCGACGTAGGCGGCGCCGAGATCCGACCCCGTCTTCTCGAGCCCGCGCCACGCCTTCCCGAGCGCCTCCTTGAACGTCCGCCCGATCGCCATCACCTCGCCGACCGACTTCATCGTCGACGTGAGCACGGCGTCCGCCTCCGGGAACTTCTCGAAGGCGAACCGCGGGACCTTGACCACGACGTAGTCCAGCGTCGGCTCGAACGAGGCCGGCGTCTCGCCGGTGATGTCGTTGCGGATCTCGTCCAGCCGGTAGCCCACGGCCAGCAGCGCCGCGATCTTCGCGATGGGGAACCCGGTGGCCTTCGAGGCGAGCGCCGACGATCGGCTCACACGCGGATTCATCTCGATCAGCACACGTCGCCCAGTAGCGGGATCCACCGCGAACTGCACGTTCGATCCGCCGGTCTCGACGCCGATCGCCCGCAGGCACGCGAGGGCGTCGTCGCGCATCGATTGGTACTCGCGGTCCGTGAGCGTCTGTTGCGGTGCGACGGTGACAGAGTCGCCCGTGTGGACGCCCATGGGATCGACGTTCTCGATCGAGCAGACGACCACGGCGTTGTCGGCGTGGTCGCGCATCACCTCGAGCTCGAACTCCTTCCAGCCCTCGATCGACTCCTCGACGAGGATCTCGGTCACCGGGCTCGCGGCGAGCGAGCGCCGCGCCAGTGCCGTGAGCTCGTCCCGCGACGCCGCGAACCCGCTCCCTCCCCCGCCGAGCGTGAACGACGGCCGGACGATCACCGGATAACCCAGCTCGTCTCCGAGGACAAGCGCTTCCTCGAGGGCGTGTGCGATCCCGGCCCGTGGCACGTCCAGACCTGCCTTCGTCATCGTCTCCTTGAAGCGGCTGCGGTCCTCCGCCCGGTGGATCGTCTCCAAGCTCGCGCCGATCAGCTCGACACCGAGTCGATCCAGGTCGCCCGATTCGCTGAGGGCGACGCTCACGTTCAGCCCGGTCTGCCCCCCGATCGTCGGGAGCAACGCGTCGGGCCGTTCCCGTTCGATCACCGCGAGCACCGACTCCGGCGTGAGCGGCTCGATGTACGTCCGATCGGCGAACTCCGGGTCGGTCATGATCGTGGCGGGGTTGGAGTTGACGAGCACGACCCGATACCCCTCCTGGCGAAGGACCCGGCAGGCCTGCGTGCCGGAGTAGTCGAACTCGCACGCCTGCCCGATCACGATGGGGCCCGACCCGATCACCATGATCGTCGACAGGTCCGTCCGTCTGGACATCAGGGCTTCACTTCTCGGGCGCGACCGGTCGCAAGGTCGCTGCGCGACCCTCCAGCCCAGGCCACGATCAACGCCCGGAACTCATCGAAGAGACCCAACGCGTCATGCGGTCCCGGCGCCGACTCGGGATGGTATTGGACGGAGAACGCCGGAACGTCGAAACAGCGGAGTCCTTCCAGCGTGTCGTCGTTCAGGTTGCGATGGCTCATCTCCACGCGGCCGAAGGGGGTCCGAACGGCCCCGCCCGGACCCCGTTCCCACCCCGAGGGATCGACCGCGAAGCCGTGGTTGTGGCTGGTGATCCGCACCTCGCCGGTCCGGGTATCCCGGACCGGCTGGTTCACGCCTCGGTGACCGAAGGGCATCTTGTAGGTCCGTCCCCCGAGCGCCAGGCCGAGCAGCTGATGCCCGAGGCAGATGCCGAAGACCGGGAGCCGACCGAGCAGCGCCCTCGCGGCGGCGACCCCGTAGGGCGTCGCCGCCGGATCGCCCGGACCGTTCGACAGGAGCACGCCGTCGAAACCGCCGGCGGCGACCTCGGTGCCCGGCGTCTCCGCCGGAACCACGGTGGCGTCCAGACCGGTCGCCGCGGCCATCCGCAGGATGTTCCGCTTCACACCGAAGTCGTACACCGCGATCCGGAACACCCGGCCGCGTGACGTATCCGCGGCGCCGACCATCGCTCGCGCCTCGTACGGCTCCTGTGTCGTGACCGAACGCGCGAGGTCGGCGCCGGCCATCCCTCTCGTCTCGCGGATCCGGGCGACGAGCGACGACGGTTCGGGGTCGGTCGTGGAGATCGCCGCCCTCATCACCCCGGCGTCACGGATCCGCCGGGTG
>JALZDC010000409.1 GCA_030862755.1 Actinomycetota bacterium | reverse complement strand
CGGCGCGCCCTTTCCGAACGAAGGCATCGGCGGTCAGAAGGACCTTCACGGAGGCGTCCGCCAGCCGAACGGAGACCGCGTCGGTCCCGAATCCGCTGAAGACCGGAACCCAGATGGCCCCTATCTTCGAGCACGCCATCACTGCTGCGACGGTCTCTGGGAGCATCGGGAGGAAGATCCCGACCGCGTCGCGCGCCTCCACGCCCAGACGGCGGAGCGCTCGCGCCAGCCGGTCGGTCTCGCGACGCAGATGAGCGTAGGTCCACGTCCGCGCGGCGCCGTCTTCGCTCTCCCACACGACGGCGGGCGCCTCCGGGGTCGCTACCGCCCAGCGGTCCACGCATTGGTGAGCGAGGTTGAGCCGGCCACCGCCGAACCAGGTGGCCCACTCCACCCCGCGCGAGACGTCGAGCACCTGGTCGTAGGGCGACAGGAACTCGATGTCCAGGTCGCGGACCACCGCGTCCCAGAACCATGCGACGTCGGCGACGGAACGCGCCACGAGGTCCTCGTAGGTGTCGATCTCGTGGGCCCGCATGAAGCGCGTGACGTTGGCGCGCTCGACGTACTCCGGCGTCGGGGACCAGACGAGCTCGCTCACGGGCTCGCTCACGCACTCACCATCGCACAGAATGTCCCCCCTCCCATCCTCGACCCCGACCCTCGAACGACCCGACGATCCGGGCCCACCGGAGACCGTCGAGATGCATCCGATATATATGGGGACATGGGGCTCCGAGTGGGTGTGGCCGGGGTCGGCTGGTCCGGCTTCGCCCCGACGACGCAGGGTGTCTCGTACAAGGAGCTCATGTTCCTGGCCGCGCAGCAGGCCTATGCCGATGCCGGTCTCGACCCCCGCAGCGAGATCGACTCCTTCGTCTGCTGCTCCGAGGACGTCGAAGAGGGAACGAGCATCTTCGACGAGTACGTGCCCGACCAGCTGGGGGCGGTGCAGCGCCCCGTGCACACGGTGGCCTCGGATGGGCTGTTCGGTGTGGCGACCGCGATCATGCTGATCCGCAGCGGGGTGGCATCCACCGTGGCCGTCGAGTCGCATTCCAAGGCGAGCGACATCGTTTCGAAGGGCAGGATCGATCGGTTCGCGATGGACCCGGTGCTGAACAGGCCGCTCGGTATGTCGGCGACCGCGCTCGCCGGTCTCGAGATGCGCCGCTGGCTCCACGTTTCCGGTCGGTCGGAGGAGGAGTGCGCCGAGGTCGCGGCAAGGAACAGAGGGCACGCGGAGAAGAGCCCGCGCGCCTCGTACGCGGACGTTCGCGATCCCACGCCCCTCTTCGACCCGCTGACCCGAGAGCAGGCCGCCGAGCCCGCCGACGGGTGCGTGGTGTTGGTGCTCGCGGGCGAGGAGAAGGCGCCGGCCGACGCGGTCTTCATCGACGGCGTCGGCTGGAGCCAGGATGCGCCCTCCGTCGAGAGCCGCGAGTGGGATCGCGCGGCAGCCACCCAGCGAGCCGCCCGCGCCGCGTACGACCGTGCCGGGATCGAACCGTCGGATGTCGAGGTGGCGGAGGTGGACGACACCTACGCGTACAAGCAGCTCCAGCACCTGGACGCCCTCGGGCTCACGGGCCTCGACCCGGATCGCGTCAACCCGAGCGGCGGCGCGCTCGGCGAGGGCCACCTCCGGGAAGCGAACGGGCTCGCCCGTGCCCTCGCCTGCATCGAACGGCTCCGCGCGGACGACGCCCGCATCGGAGTGGCCCAATCCTGGCGAGGGGTCCCCTCGACGTCCGCGGCCGTCGCCGTGATGCGCCGATGAGCCCGCGCGTCGCCGTGGTGGGCGCCGGCATGACGAAGTTCGTCCGGCGCGCGCAGGAGACCGGCAAGGAACTCTCCTGGATCGCGAGCCGCGAAGCGCTCGCCTCGTGCGAACTGAAGCTCGAGGACGTCGACGCGGTCTGCCTCACCAGCGCGCCGGACGCGTTCGACGGCGTCCATCGCAAGGGCGACTACCTGGCCGACGGAGCCGGGGCGTGGGCCAAGCCGTACATCCGCACCTACGTCGGTGGCGGGAGCGGCGTCTTCACCGCGATCCAGGGCTGGTACAGCATCGCCTCCGGCCTCGCCGATGTCGTCCTGTGCGTGGCCGAGGAGAAGATGTCCTCCTGCCAGCCGCATCCCCAGGGTGCTTTCCTCACGATCTTCGACAACATCCTGGAGCGGCCGCTCGGCCCGAACCTCCTGTGGATCTTCGCGCTGGAGATGCAGCGGTACATGCAGGCCTACGGCCTCGACAAGCGGGACATCGCGGAGGTCGCCGTCAAGAACAAGCGGAACGCGGCCGACCACCCGGCCGCCCTCCTGGGTCAAGCGGACATCACGGTGGACGACGTCCTCGCGAGCGAGACGCTCGCCTGGCCGGTGCAGCGCCTCGACGTCTCGCCGATCTCGGACGGCGCGGTCGCGATCGTGATGGCGTCGGAGGACGCCGCGAGGAAGCTGACCGACCGCCCCGTGTGGGTGCAGGGCGTCGGTTGGAACCTCGACTCCACGTACTGGACGAATCGGGACCTCGTGTATCCCGAGTACGTGGAGAATGCGGCTCGCATGGCGTACGGGATGGCCGGCGTGAACGAGCCCCGGAAGGAGATCCACGTCGCCGAGCCCTACGACCCTTTCGACTACAAGGAGTTGCACCACCTCGAGGGGCTGCTGCTGTTCGACCGGGGGAAGGCGCCCGAGGCAGCCGCCGACGGCGTCACGGCCCGCGACGGGGACCTCCCCTGCTGCCCGTCCGGCGGGCTGCTCGGCGTCGGCAATCCGATCGCCGCCGCGGGACTGATGAAGATCGCGGAGCTCTTCTGGCAGCTCCGCGGCGAGGGCGGCGGCCGGCAGGTCCCGGGTACCCCCGAACGCGGTGTCGCGCAGGCCTGGGGCGACCTGATGCAGGTCGGGACCGTGGTCGTGATGGGCAACGACGGGGGGCCGCTCACGACGGCGACGGCGTCCCCCCCACCGACCCCGCGGGCGACCTCCCTGACGGAGCAGGAGTTCCGTTCTGCCACCGGGGCGGTCGAGCAGCGGCTCGACGCGATCTACGACTGGGACGCCGGTGAAGCGATCGGGGCGTTCCTCGACGGGCTCCGCGAGCAGCGGATCCTCGCCACCACCTGCGTGTCCTGCGGCAGGACGCTCGTGCCGCCGCGCAAGTTCTGCGAACGCTGCTTCCGACCGACCGACGGCTGGACCGAGGTCCCGCAGACGGGCAACGTCGAGACCTTCTCGATCTGCCACGTCACCTGGGACATGCGTCCGCTCGAAGAACCGCAGATCCCCGCGGTGATCCGGCTGGACGGCACGAGCGAGGGCGGCTTCCTCCATCTTTTGGGCGAAGTGGCGCCCGACGACGTCCGAGCCGGGATGGAGGTCGAGGCCGTGTGGAAGCCGCAGGGCGAACGGGCCGGGTCGATCCTGGACATCCGGTACTTCCGGCCGTTGGACCCGCAGCTCCGGCGCGAGCTCGCCGCGGCGGCCGTCGCCCGAGCGCCCTCGGAAGCTCCCGTATGAGCATCACGAAGATCCCCGGCGAGCTCTCGGTTTCCTTCCGCTACACGCCCGGCGTGGGGAACACCGAGTTCTTCGAAGCGCTCCGCGACCGAGGGGTCTTCCTCGGCTCCGCGTGCCGTGACTGCGATCTGACCTACCTGCCTGCCCGCATCTTCTGCGAACGGTGTCTCGCGGAGCTGGAACCGGCCTCCGAGTGCGGTCCTGACGGAGAGCTGACCTCGTGGACGGTGGCCCGCGTCGACGTCGACGACCGGCCGCTCGACGAACCCATCACGTACGGATTGGTCCGACTGGATGGCGCCGACACGGTTTTCCTCCACCGCCTGATCGACCTGGATCGCGACCCCGTGATCGGGATGCGCCTCCGCGCGGTCCTCGCGAAGGAGCGGGACGGATCGATCTTCGACGTCGAAGGGTTCGCTCCCGCGTCGCCCTAGCCGGCCTGCCGCCAATCGACCGAGACGACCTGCACCGGCTTCGCGAAACCCTTCAGCTCGACCTCACGAGGCTCGCCCACCCGGACGTCTCCGATCCCCTCCAGGGTCTCGACGCTGGCGATTATTTCGCCGCCGTCCGCAAGCGCCCCGATCCTGGCCGCGGCGTGCACGCCGGCCCCCTCGTAATCCTGGCCCACGCGACTCGCCTCGGCAGCGTGCAGGCCGATCCGCACGCGCGGGGCGAAACCGTGGTCCCGCCGATGTTCCGCGAGCTTCCGCTGGATCGCCGTCGCGCATCGGATGGCAACCCCGGCGTCCGGGAAGGCCACGAAGAATCCGTCCCCGGCGTGATCCACCTCTTCTCCCGCGTTCTCGACGAAGCAGCGGCGAAGCGCCTCGTCGTGCCAGTGGATCAGGTCGTGCCAGGCCTCGTCCCCGATCGCCTCGACGAGGGCGGTGGATCCGACGATGTCCGTGAACATGAACGTGCGGATCTCCCGGGCGGCGGGAGCCCTCGTCGCGCCGGCGAGCAATGCGGCCGCACGCCTCGAGTCCGGCATGGCCCCGAGCCGGTCGAACGTCTTCCGTGCGCCCTCGAGCTCCAGCTTGGCGCCCTCGCCGTCGCCTTGCGCGATGAGCGCCTCGGCCAGCAGCATCGAATCTGTCGCCGCCTCGAAAGGAGCGTCGATCTCACGCCAGAGCCGCCGCGCCTCGCGGAAGCCTTGCGC
>JALZDC010000391.1 GCA_030862755.1 Actinomycetota bacterium | reverse complement strand
CACATCGGGAACCACGTCTCGCGTCGTTCACCGAGCCCGAGCACGAACTCCTGATCGGCCCAGATGAAGGTCGTGTCCGCTCCACCCGCGGATCGGGCCAACTCCAGAACGCTGCCTGTCGTCGCAGGCTCCGCCGGTCCGACGACGCCGAAGGTGCCCCTGTCGGAGATCTCGATCCGCTCCACGACGAAGACGCCGAGGTCCCTCGCATCGATCCCCTGGATCGGTGCGTCCGGCGGCCCGGGGGCGAGCATCTCGGCGCCGGCCGCCGCCCGCCGCACCCAGTACGTGAACCGATCGGTCGGATCGTGCGGCCCCACGATGTAGCCGGGCCGGATCACGAGGAGCCGCCCGGCGAACGCGGCGGCCGCCTCGACCTCGCAGGCGACCTTCAGGGGTCCGTAGGTCTCGTCGGTCACGTCCTCCGTCTCGGGGTACGGAGGCTGATGCGTGGGCGTGTCCTCCGTGGCCCCCACCGGGAGGTCGTCGGGATGGACCGAGAGGGACGACACCAGCGTGTAGTGACCGACGCGGTCGCCGATCGCTTCCGCGAGCTCCCTGACCTCTCGCGGTACGAAGGCCCAGGTGTCCAGGACCGCATCCCAGGACCGTCCTTCGAGGATCTCCACCCCTGCGTTCCGGTCACCGTGGACGTGTTCGACGTCCGGGAAGTCCACGGGCTCGGACTCGCCGCGGTGGAAGACCGTCACCTCGTGGCCACGCCGCGCCGCCTCCTCGACGAAGGCACGTCCGAAGAACCGGGTGCCGCCGATCGACAGGATCTTCATCCGGCGGACCCTACCGTCCCCGGCGGGAGGCTCCCTCCCTCATCGACCCATCGCCGGAGGATCTCTCGGCCGTCGGGCACGAACGTCGGCCCCGCCGCCCGCTGGAGGACGCGTTCGACCGATTCCCATCCGTGCCACGCCACTTCGGACGCTTGGGGCACGACCGGCCCGCCCCAGGAGATCGCGTAGACGGCGCTCCACGATCGGTCGCCGGCGCCCTCGAACCGGTGCCGGAAGAGCTCCATCGCCGCCGCGTCCTCGATCCCCATCTCCTCGGCGAGCTCTCGGTCGCGCGCTTGTTCGTAGCGCTCGCCGGCACCCACGACTCCGCCCACGAAACAGTCGAACGCACCCGGGTACACGTCCTTCGTCTCGGTGCGGCGGTGCACCAGCAGCCGGCCGTCGGGACGGAAGACGAGGACCGAAGCCACCCGGTGGAGCAGGCCCTCCGCCCGGATCCGAGCCCGCGTGACGGTCGCGACGACCCGGTCCTGCTCGTCGACGACGTCGACGAGCTCCTCGCTCATCCGACCGCGCTCAGGCGGCGGACCCCTCCATGGCAGGCGACCACTCGCCGCTCCGAGCGAGCCCATTCATCCTGGCGCGGTGCGCGAGAGCCGCCTGTGCCGCCCCGACGTTGGAATCGTTCCCACCCCATGCCTTGAGCGGACCCTGCTGCAGCGCCCGTCCGTATGAGAAGGAGATCTCCCACGGGGCGCCGCCCAGCCGGTTGATCTGGTTCAGCCTGCTGGTCGCTTCCTCGTCGGTCATCCCACCGGACAGGAAGACGATCCCAGGCACCTCCTCGGGGACATGGGCGTGGAGCGTGCGGAGCGTCTCCTCCGCGATCGTGGCGTCGTCGACCTGCCTCGCGGCGTCCTTTCCGGGAACCACCATGTTCACCTTCAGCAGCGTCCCCGCGAGGTCGAGCCGATGATCGGCCATCTGCGCGTAGAGGACCTGCAACGCGCGTCCGGTCGCGTCCTCGCACGCCGCGACATCGTGATCGCCGTCCATGAGGACCTCCGGCTCCACGATCGGCACGAGCCCGGCCTCCTGACACAGAGCCGCGTAGCGTGCCATCGCGTGCCCATTGGCGAGCACCACGAAGTCCGTGGGACGTCCGTCGCCGATGAAGTAAGTCGCCCGCCACTTCGCGAACCGGGCACCGAGCTCCCTGTACTCGGCGAGCCGCTCGCGGAGGCCGTCGAGACCCTCCGTCACGGTCTCGCCCTCGAAGAGTGCGAGGGGCTTGGCCCCCGTGTCGACCTTGATCCCTGGGATCACACCGGCCTTCTCGATCACCTCGGTCAGGGGCGTTCCGTCGTCGGTCGACTGACGGATCGTCTCGTCGAACAGGATCACGCCGGAGATGTGGTCCCCGAGTCCCGGTGTGGAGAACAGGAGTTGTCGATAGGCGCGCCGGTTCTCCTCGGTGGACTCGACGCCGATCTGAGCGAAACGCTTCTCGATCGTGCCGCTCGACTCGTCCGCCGCCAAGATCCCTTTCCCGGGAGCGACCAGCTCGCGGGCAGTCTCGGGCATCGCATCCATACGATCTCCGCTCCTCTTCCCTCTTCTGTTCGATCCCCGCCTGCGAAGGGCGAAGAGCCACCCTGCGCAACGTCCCCAGCCTACGGCCAGCTCAGGACCCCGGGCAAACGACTACCTCGACTTAGGTAGTCCGCCGAGGTCGCCGATATAGGGAGCATGCGGCGACTCCACCACCATCCGAGGCTGGCGATCGTCCTCACGGTCGCGCTGGGGCTGCTCACGCCGATGGCAGCCAACATCGTCGGGGCGCAGGCCGGCGCGCTCGACCTTCCCGCACGTCCGGCCCTCGTGGCCACGGCAGCGAGCCCTCGCCCACGCGGCTTCGCGCCGCCGGCGTCCGGCCTCCGCCCCGACCCGGCCCGGATCGCGCGTGCGGCCGAGCGCACCGCCCGATGGACGAACGTGCTCGTTCGGGTCCCTCGAACCCTTGCCGCCTTCGCTCGCCCTTGGGCGGGCGCTGCCCGGGTGGGCGTCGTTCCTGCCGGGTCGAAGTACTACGGGATCCCGGTCGTGGCCTGGGTCGAGACGCTGTCCGCCGACGGCCGCTGGGGTCTCGTCGAGCTACCTTATTCGTGGCCCCGGCGCGAGGGCTGGATCCGCCTCAGGGGCCTGGCGCGCGACACGACCCGCGTGCGGGTGGAGGTCGATCTCTCGGCTCGCATGGTGACCGTTCGGAAGCTGGGCGAGGTCCTGTTCCGGACCCCCGGCGCGATCGGAGCGCCGTCCTCCCCGACCCCGGTCGGCGAGTACTTCGTGACCGACCGCGTGCCCTTCTCGGCCGGCAGTGTCCTCGGCTCGTTCGCGTTCGGCATCAGCGGCATCCAACCTCGCCTGCCCGCCGGCTGGTCCGGCGGGAACCAGCTCGCGATCCACGGCACGAACGATCCGTCGTCGATCGGTCGGAGCGTGAGCGCCGGCTGCGTCCGTGTGTCGGAATCAGCACTGGATCGGCTGATCCCGTTGCTGCGGTACGGCACCCCGGTGATCGTGCACGCATAGCACCGATCACGAGGTATCCGCTCCGGCATCGTCCTGGCGCGAACTCGAGGGGGTGTCGTGCCACTTGGCTTCCAGGTCGCTCGCGCCTGTGTGAGCCGAGGGCGCCAGGGGTGATATGGATACGCTCCCGGATCAGCCAAAGGCGCGCACGGACCCAAGCAGAAGGACATGACCGCATGACCGACCCGCTCACCGTCGTCTTCATGCCCGAGAGCGCCTACGGGCCGACGAACAACTGCATCGGGATCGGCAAGATCCTCGAGCAGCGAGGTCACCGGGTCGTCTTCGCTGCCGAAGCCTCATGGAGGGGGCGGCTCCAGCCGCTCGGGTTCGAGGAGGACCTCGTCGACCTCACGCCGCCCATGGACGCAGATCAGGATGCCGGCCAGTTCTGGACCGACTTCATCACGGAGACCGCCCCCGAGTTCCGCAAGCCGACGATCGAGCAGCTGGACACGTTCATCAGGCCCGTCTGGGCGTCCCTGATCGACGGCGCGAAGCATTGCGAACCCCAGCTCCGAGAGATCCTGGCCAGAGCGCAGCCGGATGTGATCGTTGAGGACAACGTGAGCGGCTTCCCGGCGCTGCTCACGCACGGGGCACCCTGGGTGCGGATCATGAGCTGCAACCCGCTCGAGATGAAGGACCCCGATCTGCCGCCCACGTTCAGCGGCTACCCGGTAGACGACCGGTCAGGCTGGGACGAGTTCCGTGCAGAGTACGACAGGACGCACCGGGAGCTCTGGTCGGGGTTCAACGAGTGGATGATCGAACAGGGAGCTCCTCCCCTGCCGGACCTCGAGTTCATCCACGAGTCGGATCACCTGAACCTGTCGATCTACCCGGACGCGGCCGACTACCTCAGGACGCGGCCGCTCGCCCCCACCTGGCACCGGCTCGAGTCCTCGGTCCGGGACACGGAGGAGCCGTGGTCCCTGCCCGATCGGCTCCGCGAGGGCGACGGCTCCCTCGTCTACCTGTCCCTCGGCTCGCTCGGATCGGCAGACGTGGACCTCATGCGACGGTTGGTCGACGTGTTGTCACGCACGGCCCACCGCTACATCGTCTCGAAGGGCCCCCGTGCGGACGAGTTCGAGCTCCGCGACAACATGTGGGGGGAGGCTCGCGTGCCGCAGACGAGCATCATCCCCGAAGTCGACCTCGTGATCACGCACGGGGGGAACAACACGATCACCGAGTCGCTGCACTTCGGCAAGCCGATGGTCGTGCTTCCCCTGTTCTGGGACCAGTACGACAATGCGCAGCGGATGCACGAGCTCGGCTACGGCGTCCGGCTCGCCACCTACGGCTTCTCGGACGACGAGCTCACCGCGGCCGTCGACGGGCTCCTGGCCGACGATGCGCTCCGCTCGGGGCTGGACGCGCTCGGCGAGCGGATCAGGGACGCGAACGGCACCCATCGCGCCGCCGACCTGATCGAGGACATCGGTCGCCGGCATCAACCCCAGCTCACGACCCCGAAGACATCGGAGTAATCGTCCGTCCAGAGTTCGCGATCGGCGGCCAACGGGTACCAATCGGGGTTTTCGCGGAGGCCGCCGAGCGCAGCCGGGTCACGCGCCATCACGACCCAATCCGATTCCACCTTCCGGATCTGTCGGTCGGCGTCGGTCACCGTGCGGTCGTACCGGGCCAGGCTCGCGAGCCCCGCGTCTTCGGCCAGACTCCCGAGGACGGCGTCCAGGTCGAGGAACCGGTTGCTGATGTGGAACAGCAGGAGTCCATCGGGAGCGAGCTTGGAGCGATAGAGCGCCAGCGCCTCGCGCGTGAGCAGGTGAACGGGTATCGCGTCGGACGAGAAGGCATCCAGGATCAGCATGTCGAACGAACCCGGCTCCGCCCGTTCGAGGGAGAGCCGCCCGTCCCCGAGCACCACGTGATGTTCGCTCGGGCAATCTCGCAGGAAGGTGAAGAGTGAGGGGTCCCTCGCGATCCGCTCGACGACGGGATCGATCTCGAAGAAGGTCCACCGCTCCCCTCTCGCTCCATGGCATGCGAGGCTTCCCGTCCCAAGTCCGACGACGCCGATCCGCGCGCCCGGCGGCCGGCTGGTCCACGACTCGAACACATCCCCGACCGGCCCCGTGGTCGTGTAGTAGGTCGTCGGCTCGAGGCGACGCGAGGGATCGAGGCTCTGCGCACCGTGCAGCGTCGTTCCGTCGAACAACAGGCGGCTCCTCGCAGCACTCTCTTCCTCAACCCGGTAGACACCGAAGAAGCTTCGCTCCTGCACGAGAATCTTGCTCTCCGCGAGCTCGGGCACCGCACCAGCCAGAAGGAGCGCTCCCACGGCCAGGCCGAATCGGGTCGGGCGCGCGCGGAGACTGAAGACGACGAGCAGAAGGATGGCTGCGACACCCACGTAC
>JALZDC010000390.1 GCA_030862755.1 Actinomycetota bacterium | reverse complement strand
GGCGATCAGCAGCCCGGTCGTCCCGAACACGACCGCGAACACGGCGCTGAACCCGCGGAACCCGAACGACTCGCTCGGCGGCGGCGTGGTGCGGCTGAGGAGCAGGAAGACGAACGCCGCCACCGCGAACGAGATCGCGACGGCCCAGAGCCCCCAGGCCAGCACACGAGTTGGATGCCGCTCCATGACATGCGCATGGTCCCACCACCGGAACCACGGTCCAAGGGGGGCGACCTGCGGTTCTCCCCGCGCGCAGGCCTCCCCGGTCGGCGGGTGCTGGCACCCCGCCGATGTCGGCATGCCCGCCGGATCGAGTCCGCTCGCGGGTCCCCCTATGGTCGGCTCGGCGAACGAAGGAGGGTCTCAGATGACGACGATCCTGGTGGGGACGGACACCTCGGCGGCCGCGGACCTTGCGGTGGAGGACGCGGCGCGACTCGCGCGGGAGCGTGGGGCAGAGCTCCTGGTGCTGTACGTGAAAGCGGAGAGCGACGCTCGAGCAGTCGTCGACCCTGATCGAGCGGCAGACCCGAGGGCGCACCTGCAGCGACTCGCGGCGAGGTTCCCGGGTCTTGGGATCACGACACGGATCGAGGACGGCGACGCAGCGTCGCGGATCTGCGATGTGGCGGCGGAGGTGAGAGCCGAGACGATCGTGCTCGGGAATCGGGGCATGCAGGGATCCCGTTGGCACGTGCGTGAAAGCGTGCCCAACCTCGTGCTCCGGCACGCTCCCTGCAGCGTCTACATCGTCGATACGCGACGGGCGCAGTGACCGTGGGAGGGCTAGGTCTGATCGCGGAGGAAGGCCAGCACGGCCATCACCCGACGGTGCACGGCGGGCTCTTCGGTGAGACCGAGCTTGTGGAACAGCGAGTTGATGTGCTTCTCGACCGCACGCTCGGTGAGGAAGAGCGACTTCGCGATCGCCGCGTTGTTCTGGCCCTGGGCCATGTGGCCGAGCACCTCCCGCTCCCGGTCGGTCAAGCGAGCGAGCGGCGAGTGGGCGAGGTGCTCTTTGGCGGCGACGAGGGCCTCGACGATCTTCGGGTCGAGCACGCTGCCGCCCCTGGCTACCTCGGTCAGGGCGCGCACGAGCTCCTCGATATCGGCCACGCGCTCCTTCAGCAGGTAGCCCAGGCCGGCCGCGCCGTCCTTCAGCAGGTCGTAGGCGTACTCCTCCTCCGCGAACTGCGAGAGCACCACGACGCCGATCTCGGGATGGGCGGATCGGATCTGCTTCGCCCCGCGGATGCCCTCGTCTCTGCCGGTGGGCGGCATGCGGATATCGGTCAGGACGGCATCCGGTCCTTCTTCGTCGACCGCCGAGAGCAGCTCGTCGAGGCTGGATGCGATGCCGACGATCTCGATCTCTTCGGCGGTCGACAGGAGGGCGGCGGTTCCTTCCCGCACGAGGTAGTTATCCTCGGCGAAGACCACCCGCAGCGGCATGCGCGGATGGTACACGCGACGAAGTTGGGGGATGCAGCGTGACGATCCGCGTGGTGCTCGGCGAGGACAACGTGCTGGTCCGTGAGGGCGTTCGGGCTCTGTTGAACTCTTACGAGGACATCGAGGTCGTTGGAGTCGCGGAGGATGCGCCGACGCTCCTCGCGACCGCGGTGGAGCACGGCCCCGACGTCGTGGTGACCGACATCAAGATGCCGCCCTCCTTCCAGCTCGAAGGGATCGACTGCGCGCACGCGATCCGCGAGCGCCATCCGGACACTGGTGTCGTCGTGCTGTCCGCTCACGATGACGAGGAGTACGCGATCGCCCTGCTCGGCAAAGGCCACAGCGGGCTCGCGTACCTCCTGAAGGATCGCATCGCGCAGGGCGACGAGCTCGCCCGCGCGATCCGGGAAGTGCAGAGCGGCGGGAGCGTCGTGGACCCGGCGATCGCCGAGCGTCTCTCGGGGCGGGCCGAGTCCAAGGAGGAGGACCGCGTCGTCCTCGACATGATGGCCCAGGGGCTCGGCTACGAAGACATGGCGGCGGCGCTCCGCACGACCCAGGAGGCCGTGGACGGGCGTGTGACGGAGCTCTTCCGGCGGATGGCCGGTGACGGGGGCGCAGGCACCGGCCTGCTGGGTGAGTTCAAGAAGCTGCACGCGGCGGTCGTCGAGCAGTCGGCGGCCGCCACGTCCCTCAAGTCCTACGTGCCGTCGCAGTTCGCGGATGCGCTGGCTCGCGACGTCGACGCCGCGAGCC
>JALZDC010000377.1 GCA_030862755.1 Actinomycetota bacterium | reverse complement strand
GTGCGGACGCCGTCGTGGCTGTTGGCCCACACGGCGTTGGGATCGAAGGGGTCGACGGCGAGGCGGGACGGAGCGATCGGCAGGCCCCCGGAGAGTGGGGTCCAGGAGTTGCCGAAGTCGTTGCTCGTGAAGATGATCCCCTCGGCCGCCGGGAGGGGCAGCTCCCGGCCCCCGACCGCGTACATGACCTGGGGGTCCCCCGGGGCCACAGCCAGCGCGGTGATGCCGTAGCCCTCGAGGTCGGTCACCGGCTCGAAGCTCCGTCCGAAGTCGCGCGTGACGTGGAGCCCCGGAGAAGACGAGCCCAGATTCTCCCCGGCACCCGCCGAGCTCAGGACGAAGGCGGTTCCCGCGGGTGCGTCCTCGGTCACGATCCCGTGCATCGTGCGGTCCTCACCGAGGTCCAGGACGGCGTCCCAGGTCCGGCCCGCGTCGCGGGACAGGTAGACGCGTCGGTCGTGGCCGGCCCCGACGAAGGTGCACGGAGACTGGGCGAAGTTGCCCATGGCGGCGAGACCACCGCCGGGTACGGCCAGCTCGACCCAGTCGTTGTAGCCGATGTCGAGGGAGTCACAGGGAACCGGAGGCCCTGCGGGGGGAGGAGCGGGAGCCGGCTGGCCGTCGACGACAAGGGGTCCGGTCAGGTCGTCGACCATCTCCGTGAGCGGGTGCGCGATCGCCGGCAGGACGGCCGCGAGTGCGACCAGTGATCCGGCCGCGACCCTGAGGGCCATCATGCTTCCAAGGACGGGCCGGGGGACGGCCGGTAACCCTCCGGGGAGGTCGGCGCCCGGAGGCCGTCGAATGTGCAACTTCATGCAGGGTTGGTGGGCTCGGCTGGGGGGACTGTTAGCGGTGGCGGCATCGCTCGTTAGTTAGACGGCGGAGGCTCAACCCTTCGCCGGGACTATCGACCGGGCCGCACTCGAACGCATAGTCACCGGGGCCGACGGCAACCTCTGGGTCGTCCGGATCGCCGTCGAAGAGGTGCGCCCGGCCGCCGGCGCCTCCCATGCCACGCTCTTCGTCGCCGCCGAGCGCTGCCTCGGGACCCGGTGCCGGGGGACCGCGTTCGCCGCGAGGCTCGACCCGTCCGAATTCTCGCTCGATCCCGATCTCTCCCGGGCGAGGCTGGCAACGAGCCTCACCGGCCGGCGCCTGGTGATCCGGTGGAGGTGCGGGGATTCCTGCGAGACGACCGGCGGCGCCATCGTCGTATCCGGGACGGGATCGACGTCCAGCACCGAGGAGCGCTCGCTGGGCTTCGACGGGCGGCTCTTCGGCATCGAGTGCGCCGGGGTGGGTCATGCCCAGCGAGAGCTTCTCGTCAACCTCTCCGGGGGGCCCGAGCCGATCCCGAGCCGGCGCATCCCTCCCCTGCCTCGGAGACTGTTCGAAGGACCAATGCGACCCTCCTGCTGAGGCAATAACCAGGTTCGCGAAAACCTGCGTGATAACGTCTGAAGGCGCCCGGCGAGGGCGCTTTGCGCGTCGGGTCCGGAGGCTTTCCAGGCTGGGGGCGCACCGAGGGAGCCGTTCGGGCAACCTCCTGCCGACATCGGAAGAGACATCGAGGAGGGGACGCGCGCGTGGCTACGAGGAAGACAGCCGTCGCCGGGACCATGGCGGTGGTGGTCGTTGCCGCGGGCGCTTTCATCGCGCTCGGCAACAAGGAAGCCGTCAGCAACATCCCTGTCATCGGAGGGGTGTTCGAAGAGGATCCGATCTGTCCGCTATCGGGGCGCGAACCATCGTCAGAGGGGCGCCTCGACCAACCCGCGGTCGCCGTAAAGGTCGAGAACGCTCCCATCGCTTACCCGCTGGCCGGGCTCGAGGACGCGGAGATCGTCTACGAGGAGCTGATCGAAGCCGGCGAGACCCGGTTCATGGCCATTTACCACTGTACCGACGCGTCCAAAGCGGGGCCGGTGCGCAGTGCCCGTCTGGTCGACCCGGCGATCATGTCGCCCTATACCCGGATCCTGGCCTATTCCGGGGGCAACGGAGCCGTGCTGGCGGCCCTCGGTGAGGCCGGCATCGTGCAGCTCGACGAGGACAACGCCGGCGACGGGCTCGAACGCATTCCGCGCGAAGGCCTCAGCCTGGAGCACACGCTCTATGCGGACACCGGTCCGTTGAGGAAGCTCGGTCGCCGGACCTATCAAGACCCTCCGGCCCCGGGTTTCGAGTTCGGCGAGCTCGATGGCAAGTCGCAGAGGGCATCGAAGGTCGTGATCAAC
>JALZDC010000363.1 GCA_030862755.1 Actinomycetota bacterium | reverse complement strand
GCACGAACGAGGGGCCGCGTGTGCTGATCGAGGTGCTCCGGGATCTCGACGGCGCGGGCCTCGCGCCGTCGGCGCTCGCGGTGCACGAGCCGAGTCTCGACGACGTGTTCCTCACCTTGACCGGCCGACACGCCGAGATCGCAGAGCCCGGTGAGGAGCCGGTCGAAGCCCAAGGCGGGCGGCGCGGGCGGCGAGGGGCGGCATGAACGCCACGACCGCTGCCGGAATCGTCGTCCGCGAGCGCTCCGCACCCGTCCGCGCGGTGCGTGACGCGATCGCGGTGACGTGGCGCAACCTGATCGCCTACCGCCGCGTGCCGCAGCTCCTCGTGTTCTCCACGATCCAGCCCGTGATCTTCGTGCTGATGTTCCGCTACGTGTTCGGGGGCGCGATCGACACCGGGGCGATCCCCTACGTGGACTACCTGATGCCCGGGATCTTCGTCCAGACGGTCGTGTTCGGGGCGATCGCGACGGCGATCGGGCTCGCGTCGGACATGAAGTCCGGCTTGATGGAGCGGTTCCGATCGCTGCCTATGGCGCGGAGCGCCGTGCTCGCCGGGCGGACGATGGCCGACCTGACCCGGAACGTGTTCGTCGTGCTCCTGATGGTGGCGGTCGGATCCGCGGTCGGCTTCCGGATCCACACGGATGCGATCGGGCTGATCGCCGGCATCCTGCTGCTGCTGCTCTTCGGGTACGCGATGAGCTGGATCTTCGCGACGGTCGGACTGGCGGTCGGCGACCCCGAGACCGCGCAGGCGGCGGCGTTCCCGGTGCTCGCGCCGCTGGTGTTCGCCTCGTCGCTGTTCGTGCCGGTCGGCACGATGCCGGGGTGGTTGCAGCCGTGGGCCGAGCACCAGCCGGTCTCCGTCACGGCGGACGCGGTTCGCTACCTCGTGATCGGCGAGGCGGGAGGTGACGCGGCGGACGTGTGGCAGGCGCTCGCCTGGTGCGTGGCGATCCTGTTGGTCTTCGCGCCGATCGCCGTCCGCCGGTACCGCCGGGCGATCTGAGCCCTTACTGCCAGCTCGCCACGATGATCGCAGCGACTAGGTTCCCTACAGCGTGATAGCCGGCGTTCACGGCGCCCCAGACCATCGGCTTCGGCTTCTCGGATTCGAACTGCGCCGTGACGAAGGCGAGCGAGATCGCGAATCCGATCGCGACTACCAGGCCCAGGGCGATGCCTTCCTCGAGCGTGTCGGTGCCGGTGGCCTTGGCCAGCATCCCGAGCGCGATAGCCGACAGGACGCTTCCGGCCAACGGCGTGAGGTAGATCGCGGGGCTCGGGCGGGTGCCCGGCTCCGGCACCGCCATGCCCCCGGCCGTCATCCAGATCCTTCCGAACACCGGCGGCGCGTACCAGAGAGCGCCGATGGCGAAGTACGCGATCGCGGCCACGATGACGGCCAGCCAGTTCAGGTCGCTCAGCGCGTCGAAGCTCATGGCCTTCCCTCTCGGACGGTTCCCGGCCGAGGGTACCGTCGCTCGAAGTCCCTGTCTCGCAGCGGACGATCGGAGTGATTGGCAGGGCGTGCTGCTGGGTACCTCGAACGAGTGCGTCCCGACGGGACGGAGCGAGGGGCGAGGCATGGCGAGACGAACGAGCGAAGCACACTGGGAAGGCACGCTGAGGGACGGGAAGGGGCGGTTCTCGACCGAGAGCGGCGAGGTCTCGGGCGTCTACTCCTTCTCGACGAGGTTCGAGGAGCAGGAGGGATCGAACCCGGAGGAGCTGGTCGGGGCCGCGCTCGCGAGCTGTTTCTCCATGAAGCTCGCCGGGGACGTCGAGAACGCAGGGCACAAGCCTGACTCGGTCCGGACGGTCGCGACGGTGAGCCTCGACAAGGGTGAGAGCGGATTCGAGATCACCGGCATCGCTCTCGACACGGAGGCAGGGATCCCCGGGATCGATCCGGGGGAGTTCGAGAAGATCGCGCAGTCGTCGAAGGAGAACTGCCCGGTAGGGAAGGCACTCGCGGCGGTCCCGGTCACCCTGCGAGCGCGCCTGAGCGCGTAGCGCGGACCTCCGCGGCCGGCCGGACCTCGCACCGTAAGCTCCGAACCGTGAGCGGCTCCGACCACCGGGTCATCGTCGGCCAGACCGGACAGAACGTGCTCGGACTCGCGATCGGAGCGGTCGCGACCCTCGCCGCGCAGGTTCTCATCACGAACGCGCTGGGGGACGAGGCCTTCGGGGTCGTGACCCTGACCACACAGGGGGCCTTCATCGCCGCGGCGGCCACGCGGTTCGGGATGGATGTCGCGAACGTGCGCCTGGTTGCGATCCTGGCTGGTCGGGACGAGGTCGCGAGGGCGCGTGGCCTCGTCCGCCGTTCGGTGGGGATCGCGGCGGCCGTCTCTGTGCCGTTCAGCGTCGTGGCGTTCCTGCTCTCGCCGTGGCTCGCCGAACGGTTCACCGCGGTGCCCGAGCTCGCCGAACCTGCGTTCCGGGCCGCGGCGGTGACCGTGCCATTCGCCGCGCTCGCGTTCGTGTACATGGGCGCGACGCGCGGTCTGAAGATCATGCGATACACCCTGTACTCGCAGTGGATCGTGCAGCCGATCGGCTGGATCGTGCTGACCGTCGCCTTCTGGGCGGGGTCGAAGACGGCGGGGATGACGACGCTCGCGTTCGGAGCATCCTGGGTGCTGGCCCTCGCGATCGCGTTCGCCGGCTGGGAGCGCGAGCAGCGGCGGTTGCCCGCACACGGTGGTGTCGGCGGCGGGATCGCC
>JALZDC010000346.1 GCA_030862755.1 Actinomycetota bacterium | reverse complement strand
GAGCACGATCGAGCCGAAGCCGAGGCGGAGGCCGAGGCGAAGGCCAGGGCCAGGGCCCGCAAGCGCATGATCCGCCGATTCCAGGAGCGCCTGAGGCCGAAGCCCCGCGAGTAGCATGGCCGCGTGTCTCCCACGGATGAAGGCGCTGAGCCGGGGAACAGAGAAGACGCGAAAGGCAAGACGGGCAAGCCCACGGAGACGCGGAACAAGCCCGAGCGACCGCGGGATCGTCTGGGCCGGCCGCTCCCGTGGCAGGCCGAGGGCGAGCTCGCGCTCGAGGACTTCGATTCACTGAGTTTGGACGAGAATCACGAGCTCGGGAAGGCGCACGCGCATGCCGGAAGGTGGTTCCCGGCACACGAGGCATGGGAGACGGCCTGGAAGCAAGCACGGGATACCGACGAGGCGGAGCTGTTCAAGGGTCTCTCGCAGATGGGCGCGGGCTACGTGCATCTGTTCCGGGGCAACGCACATGGGGCGAGTTCGCTGCTCCGCCGGGCCGCGCGGCGGATCTCCGGCTACGAGGACGGGACCTTTGGCGTACGCACCAGGACGCTCGCCGAGCGTCTGGACGCGGACGCGGATGCCGTGGACCGTGGAGATCTCGTTCCGGGTGAGGGAGCGACGGTGGAGCCCGTGGAGTTGTAGCCTTCCAACGCATGAGCGAGGCCGTCACCGAGATCAGATGGACTGGGCGGACGGGCCCCTTCGAGTTCCGGGTGAATCCGGGTGTGTTCGCACCGACACACACGAGTAGGACGATCGCCGAAGCGCTCGAGGTGGGGCCGGAGGACACCGTCATCGATGTGGGTTGCGGTTCCGGCGTGCTCTCGTTCGTCGCCGCGAGGATGGGCGCCCGCCGCGTCATCGGCTGCGACATCTCGGAGGAAGCCGTGGAGATCGCTCGTTTGAACGCGACTCGGCTGGGGCTGGGAGGGACCTGCGAGTTCCGTGTCGGCAGCCTGCTCGACCCCGTCCGTGACCTCCGGGCCGACGTCGTGATCGGCGACGTATCCGGCATCCCCGACGAGATCGCGCAGGTGGCCGGCTGGTTCCCTGACGGGAGGGCCGGCGGCCCGACCGGCGCGGAGCTCCCGTCGGCGATGCTGGAGTCGATCGGGGACACGCTGAAGCCCGGTGGGCACCTGTACCTGCCGACCGGCACGATCCAGGACGAGCGGACGATCCTCGCGAAGGCCCGGGAACTCTTCGGGGAGCGCATGCAGGCGGTCATCGAACGGGACTTCCCGCTGCCGGACGTCGTCGGCAAGTCGCTCGCGGCCGCGCGCATGATGAAGGACGGGCTCCTGAACCTTCACAAGCGCGGTTCCCGATGGCTGTGGCGTCTCCGCGTGTGGCGATGCGAACGCTAGCCCGCGCTACGGATCGGGCCTGAGCATCGCGACCGCTTCGACAACGTAGCCCGACTCCCGCAAATGATCCGCCCCGCCGCGATCGATCGCCAGCACGATGGCCGCGATCTCGGCCCCGGCCCTCTCCAGGGTCTCGGCCGCCCGTTGCAACTGCTGTCCCGTCGTCGACACGTCCTCGATCAGAGCGACACGGCCCCCCGGCTCCACGATGCCTTCGACCTGTGCCTTCGTCCCGTACTCCTTGGGCTGCTTCCGAACCACGGCCACGGGAAGGCCGGTCTCCAGCGCCACGGCCGCGACCAGCAGCATCGCAGCGCCTTCGGGCGCCCCCAGCATCGTGACACCGGGCGGGAGGAGCGCTGCGACCGCCTTGGCAACCTCGCGGAGTAATCCCGGCTCGGTCAGGAACCGGAACTTGTCGAAGTACACCTAGGACCGTCGCCCGCTCGACAGGACGAAGTCTCCGTGCAGCTCCGAGACGGCCACCATCCGCCGCACGAGGTCGTCGTTCACGGCCAGAGCCTTGTCACGAGATGGCTAGCATACGGACGTGGGTCGAGGCGACGGCCGAGGAGATGGATGGTACGGAGCCGTCGGCCGCCCGGCGTTCTTCGCACTCCCCCCCGAGGCCTCGCATCGGGTCGCGACCGCGCTGCTGACCCTTCCGCTCCCTTGGAGGCGGATCGGCGGAGCCGCCCGCGATCCATCCACCGAGGTCGACCTCTGCGGGATCCGGCTCCCCAACCCGATCGGACTCGCCGCGGGCTTCGACAAGGCGTGCCGGCATCTCGACACCCTGGGGCACCTGGGGTTCGGCTTCGTCGTGGGGGGGACGATCACACGGGCACCGAGGAGCGGGAGTCCTAAGCCGAGGATCGTCCGCTCGCCTCGTCGGGGAGCGATCGTGAACTCGATGGGCCTGCCCAATCCGGGGGCGGAAGCCGCGGTCTCGAACCTGGCTCGAACCCCACGGACGGCGCCCCGGTTCGTGAGCGTAGCGGACGAGGACCTCGGGGCGGTGGCCGAGACGGTCGAGCTCCTGGCCCCTCACGTCGACGGGTTCGAGCTGAACGCCAGCAGTCCGAACGCCCCCTGGCGCCACGACGCGGCGCACATGGGCACGCTGCTGGGCTTCATCCGGGAACGGACGGAGCTGCCGGTGCTCCTGAAGTTGCCGCCGTTCGCGAGGGACGAGGATCGCGCGACCGTCCTGGAGCTGGCGCGCACCGCGGTCGACGCGGGGGCGCAAGGGCTCGTCTGCGCGAACACGTTCCCCGTGAAGGACCTTCGTTTGGCGGCCGGTCGCGGCGGCCTCTCGGGCGCTCCACTCAAGGAGCTGACGCCGCGGGCCGTCTCCGACGTGGCCGCCGCGACCGGCCGCACGATCCCCGTGGTCGCCTGCGGAGGCATCTCCACGGTCGACGACGTCCGGGCCTGCCTCGATGCGGGCGCAACGGCCGTCCAGCTGTACACCGGGCTGATCTACCGCGGGCCTCGGATCGTCGGCGACCTCACACGAAGGTTGGCGGCAGCCGCACGCACCGAAGCTTGACTCGCTGGCCGGGCCGGATCTGCCGATTGCGCCGCAGCGGCTCGCGGGTGGCCACGAAGTGCAGGCGGCGGTCCCATCGGAGGTCGACGAGGGAGCCTAGAGGTACTGCCCCCGCGGCGGGGCGCCCTGTTGCTCCTGCTGCGGGTTCTGAGCCATGAGACCGCGGCGCCGGATCTCCTCGAACTGTTGCCGGGCGGCCATCTGCTGGGCGAACATCGCCGCCTGGATCCCGTGGAACAGTCCCTCGAGCCAGCCCACGAGCTGCGCCTGCGCGACGCGCATCTCGGATTCACCGGGCACGCCATCGAGAGGCGGCACCAACTCCTGAAGCTCATCCTTCAGGTCCTGGCTGACCGAGTCACCCAGCTCGTCGACAGAGCGGTGGTAGATCTGGACGAGCCGTTTGCGCCCGGCCTCGTCCATGGAGGCATGGCGGGTCTCCTCCAGGAGTTCCCGAACCATCGACGCGATCCGGAGGAGCTTGGCCGGTTCCGTGATGGTCTCCGCCGGCGGCGGCTCATCCCCTTGCGCGTTCCCTGGTCCGGGGGAGGATCCGACCGGAACCGCCTGCATCGGCTGCAGCGGCGGTGAGTCCTGAGGACTGCTCACCCCTCCAACCTAGCACTCGGCTCGATGGTCACCTCGCCCAGGTTGCGGATGAAGAGCGCCTCGGCGAGCGCGATGTGCTCGATCTCCGACAGATCGACGCTCTCGTTCACCGAATGGATGAAGGAGCGCTCGTCCATCGCGCCCCAGATCAGTACATCGATGCCCGGGAACGTCTCCGTGAGCATCGGGACCAGCGGGATCGACCCGCCCGAGCCCAGCTCGATCGCCTCCCGTCCGTACGCGAGCGCCAGCGCATCCATCGCCGCACGGCTGGCCGGCGACGAGGTATCGACGATGTAGCCGTGCCCGGCCTCGAACCCGGAGCCGCCCTCGAACGTCACCTCCACGCCCCATGGAGCGTGGGCCCGGAGATGCGTCACGAGGGCTCGACGGGCCGCCCGGGGGTCGTCGCCCGGCGCGAGCCGGAGACTCACTCGCGCGCGAGCCACCGGCACGATCTGGTTCGACGAGCCGGCGATGGCCGGGGCATCCACCCCCAGCACGGCGACCGCAGGTGCCGTCAGCAAACGGTCGGCGAGCGTGCCCGAACCGATCATCTCGACGGAGCGGAGAACGCCCGACTCTTGGCGGAACTCACCCTCGGGGATCTGTGTGCCCTCCCATCCGAAGCGCTTCAGTCCTTCGATCGCGACGTCGCCTGTGTCGTCGTGGAGGGAGGCGATCATGCGCGAGAGGGAGGTGATCGCATCAGGGATCGGCCCGCCGTACGAGCCCGAATGCTGGGCGCTGGGCAGCACACGGACCTGCACCACGATGTCGGTTACGCCTCGGATCGAGGTGTTCATCGTGGGCACGCCGTTGCGGTAGTTCCCGCCGTCGGCGATCACCGCGACGTCGGCCCTGAGCAGGTCGGCGTTCCCCTGGACGAGCTGCGGCAGATGCTTGGTCGAGCACTCCTCTTCGCCCTCGACGACCACCTTGATCGTGAGCGGAGGGCCGTCGGCGAGCAGCGCGCGGACCGCGGCGGCGTGCAGCACGATGCCGCTCTTGTCGTCTGCGGCGCCGCGCCCGTACATGCGTCCGTCCCTGACGACCGGCTCGAAGGGAGGCGTATCCCACTGGTCGACGGGACCCTCGGGCTGCACATCGTGGTGGGCGTAGAGCAGGACCGTGGGGGCGCCGTCCGGTCCGGGGATCTCGCCGAAGACCGCGGGATGGCCACCGTCCAACTCCAGGAGACGCGCGTCCTCCACACCGGACTCTTTCAGGATGTCGCTGGTTGCCTCGGCCGAGGCCCGGACGTTGGCTGGGTCGTAGCCCTGGTAACCCATCGACGGGATGCGAACCAGTCGCTCCAGCTCCGTGACGGTCCGCGGCATGTCCGACGCGATGCGCTCGCGCAGCTCCTGGTCGCTCATCGGGTCGCCCATGGGGAGCGAAGACTACCGACTACGGCGAGAGTCGCCGGATCGTCCAGGTGATGCCTGCCCGGACGTAGAGGAACCGGTCGTGCAGCCGGTGCTGGCG
>JALZDC010000342.1 GCA_030862755.1 Actinomycetota bacterium | reverse complement strand
CCCTTCCTTCAGCTCGTCGCCCAGGTCCCGGCCGGCCGCCCGCCACTTCTCGAGATCCGAGCGCCACGTCGCCCACGAGTCGATCCAGCCCTCGACGCGGAACCGATACGTTCCCCGCTCCCGGATCGCCACGTCGGCACGCCAGTGGTCGTTCCCGAGGGGAACCATCGGCGCCTCCCGCCAGTCCGCATCTTCATGGCGGATCAGCACGCGGGCTGCCGGCAGGTCATGGCCGTCGGTGAAGACGTCGGCTTCGATGGGCACGACCTCCCCGACCGAGGTCTTCGCGGGGAAGAGCCCGCCGTCCACGGCGGGCATCACGTGCTCGATCACGATCCTCGTCAGCTGCTTGCCCGTCTCGACACCCCTCTCACGTATACAGGTTCGGAGCGGGGTCGGCCGACGATGGGAGGATGACGCTCATGACCCGGTTCGCCTCCATGGCGATCGCGCTCGCCGTCGTGGTGGCGGCATGCTCGCAGAGACCCACCGGCGAGCGCACCGAAGCTCCGCCGGACGCTGTCTCAAGGGCGATCGCGACCGGGAGCCCGACCGTCGGGACGGGGTCGGTGCTCCCCACGCCCGCTACGCCCCAGGAGGAGGGGCAGTCGCCTCGCTTCGAAGGCGGTGTCTACGGGATCGGCCCGGCTCTCCGGCGCGTGCTGGTCGGCCGGAGCTGGCATCCGGGGTGTCCGGTTCCGATCGAGGATCTCCGTCAGGTCAGCGTGAGCTACTGGGATTTCCACGGCGAGGTCAGGACCGGTCCGCTGGTCGTGAACGAGATGGTGGCCCACGACATCCTGTGGGTGTTCAGGCAGCTGTTCCGCGCGAGGTTCCCGATCAATCGCGTGGTCCTTCCGCCGAAGTACCGGCCGCCGCGCCCGCAGGACTACTGGGACAAGAACCCGACGAGTCCTACGGGCGCCTTCAACTGCCGGCCCGCGACGGGGAGTACGTCGCTGTCGCACCACTCGTACGGCTGGGCGATCGACATCAACCCTTTGCAGAACCCCTATGTCCGAGGCGACGGCACGGTGCTGCGTCACATCGCGAAGCCGTACCGCGACCGGTCGCTCCATCGGAAGGGCATGATCCACGAGGGCGACATCGTGGTGCGATCGTTCGCGCGGATCGGCTGGGAATGGGGCGGGCACTGGCACACCCTGAAGGACTACATGCACTTCTCGTTGACGGGTCGGTAGCAGTCCTGATGCCTCGCGATGATCCCAGGGTCCGTACCATCGTGGGGTGGTCGGTCGAGGGGGATCTGATCGGAAACTGAAGCGGCGCACCTCCGCGCTGGCGGTGACGGCGATCCTTTCCGCAGCTGCATGCGGGAGCCCGGGAACGCCGTCGGACGCGACGAGCGCTTCCCCGACCCCTCGACCCTCGGCCAAGCCTGCGGCATCATCCAGCGCGGCGCTCGCCACCGTTCGGATCCATCTGGTGGAGGTGGCGAGGCTCGAACAGCCGCTCGCGATGGCCGTGCGATCCGGAGATCCTTCGCTCTACGTCGCAGAGAAGACGGGAAGGATCGTGGCGATCCGGGGCGGGGCCGTCGATCCCGCTCCGGTGCTGGATCTCACCGAGCGGGTGTCGCTCGGCGGCGAGCAGGGACTCCTCGGCTTGGCCTTCTCGCCGAGCGGGCGATACCTGTACGTGAACTACACCGACAGGAACGGCGATACGCACGTCACGGAGTACGCCATGCGGGAAGCGCGGGCGGATCCCGCCACTCGGCGGGACATCTTGTTCGTCGACCAGCCCTACGCCAACCACAACGGCGGCAACCTCGCGTTCGGGCCGGATGGGTTCCTGTACATCGGGCTCGGGGACGGCGGGAGCGGCGGCGATCCGCAGGGCAACGGCCAGTCCCTCATCACGCTGCTGGGCAAGATGCTCCGGATCGATCCCCGGCCCGCGGGCGCGCGGGCCTACGGGATCCCCCCGGACAATCCCTTCCTCGATCGCCCCGGCGCGCGCCCGGAGATCTGGGCCTACGGCCTGCGCAATCCGTGGCGCTATTCGTTCGACCGCGAGACCGGCGACCTGTGGATCGGCGACGTCGGCCAGAGCGCGTGGGAAGAGATCGACGTCCAGCCCTCGCGGTCACCGGGAGGAGAGAACTACGGCTGGAACCGGATGGAAGGTGACCACCCGTACGGTGACGCGGATCCCCCGGAGCGAGCCGTTCGTCCCGTCTTCGAGTACTCCCATGACGATGGGGGCTGCACCGTCGCAGGAGGCTACGTGTACCGGGGCGAGTCCATCCCCGACCTGTTGGGCGCGTACCTCTTCGCCGACTACTGCCTCGGCAGCCTCGAAGCCCTCCGACTGCGGGACGGCCGGGTGGTCGATCACCGCGTCCTGGGCCCCGTCGTGCCCAACCTGAGCTCGTTCGGACAGGACGCCCGCGGCGAGCTCTACGCGATGTCCCTGGATGGGCCCCTGTACAGGCTGGCGCCCGGACCTTGAGAGCGTCGCCGGTGACGGACGGTCGCGAACCTTTTCGACGAGGACGCGAGATGGAGATCCGAGTGGTGGCGCACGGCTAGAGTGGGCTTGACCGAGTCGCTCGAGTCATGCAAGGAGGCTGGATGAGGCGGGTCGTACTGCTCGCGCTGACCGTCGTGCTGTTGGCGTTGCCCCTGAGGGCAGAGGCGGGACACCGACCGACCACCCACTGCAGTCCCACCGGCGACATCTGTCAGAGCACGACGAAAGTGAACGGCTTCCGACGGCTGCGGATCGGCCTGGCCGCCAAGTACTTCGACCGATACAGGCTCTGCGTGAGGGCTCCCGACGGCTCCTGGGCGTGTCGCTTCTTCGAGATCCGGGCTCAGGGCTCCACCTTCGGCTCGTCCGTCCGCTGGAGCATCCATTTCCCGCACGAGGGCCCGGGCCCGTACTCGGTGAAGTGGTCGACCGGCGGCAGTCGAGTGGGAAGGATCTTGGGCTTCCATCGCAGGGTCACGGCCTGAAGCGGTCGTTCAGCCAACCCTGCGCTCTCGTCACACAACAGAGGGATCGGAGCAGGCGATCGTCGCGCGCCGAGCGTGAGCACGCGTGTACGCTCCGGTCGATGTCCGAGCGGATCCGTCCGTCCCAGAAGGCCGTCTCGTTCACGGAGTCCGTGATCCGCGAGATGACACGGCTCGCCATGGAGCACGACGCGATCAACCTCTCCCAGGGGTTCCCCGACTTCGCGGCGCCGGAGGAGGTCAAGGAGGCCGCCCGGAAGGCGATCGCCGACGACATCAACCAGTACCCGATCACGTGGGGCGCCGAGGGATTCCGCGAGGCCCTCGCGCGCAACTATCGCGAGCGCTACGGGATGACGTGGGTCGACCCGGAGCGTGACATCACGGTCACGTGCGGCTCCACCGAGGCGATGATCGCCTCCATGCTCGGCGTCCTCGACCCGGGCGACGAGGTCGTCGTGTTCGAGCCGTTCTACGAGAACTACGGGCCCGACACCATCATCTCGGGCGCCGTGCCGCGGATGGTGACGCTGCATGCGCCGGACTGGACGTTCGACGAGCAGGAGCTCGCGGCCGCCTTCAGCGAGCGCACGCGCGGGATCGTGATCAACACGCCGAACAACCCGACGGGCAAGGTGTTCTCCCGGGAGGAGCTCGACGTGCTCGCGGGACTCTGCCAGAAGTGGGGCACCGTCGTGTTCACCGACGAGATCTACGAGCGCATCCTGTACGACGGCGCCGTCCACGTGCCGCCCGGCGCGGTGGCCGGCCTCGAGGATCGAACCGTCACGATCAGCGCGCTCTCGAAGACCTACGCCGTGACCGGCTGGCGCGTGGGGTGGGTGGTGGCGCCGGGGCCGCTCTCCCGAGGCATCCGGTCCGT
This sequence comes from Actinomycetota bacterium, assembly GCA_030862755.1. Taxonomy (GTDB): domain Bacteria; phylum Actinomycetota; class UBA4738; order UBA4738; family HRBIN12; genus JAJNBA01. Next base: position 4,645 of record JALZDC010000342.1, on the reverse strand, counting down.
GCATGACTTCCTGACCGGCGCGGCGCCGGCGCCGCTGCAAGAGGCAGGCGAGACCGCGCTCGGGCTCCCCGAGGAGTACTACCGGCGGACCGCCGACGAGTACCGGGAGCGGCGGGACCTCTGGATCGAGACGCTCCGCGAAACCGGCTTCGACGTGGAGCCGCCCGCCGGCGCGTACTACGTGATGGCCGACATCTCGGGCTTCGGGTTCCCCGAGGACCTGCGGTTCTCCCGGCATATGGTCGAGGACGTCGGCGTTGCGGTGGTGCCCGGCTCGTCGTTCTTCTCGCGCCCGGAGCTCGGCGCCCATCTGGTTCGCTTCGCGTTCTGCAAGAAGCTGGAGACCCTGAAAGAGGCGGGCGAGCGGCTCCGCACACTCCGACCTCGCCGGGTTCGCTCCTGATCACAGGCCGCCCCAGAAACGGCCGGGAGCCAGGATCCCCGCCGGGTCGAAAGCGGCCTTGAGTCTCCTGTGAACCTCGAGCGCGGGCACCGGCGCGTCGCCGAGGCCGCCGGGACCACGGACCACCGGTGCGATACCGCCTGCCTCGGCGACGCGCCCACGGAGCTCGGTCAGGCGCTCCCCGTGGTCGGCGAGGCCCACCCATGCGATCCCGACGCCCATCAGGGCGCGCCAGTTGGATCTTCGGTCGAGCACGGCCTCCAGCTTCGATGGCGGAACGGCCACCTCGACCACCGTCGGCGCAGCGATGGCTCCGGAGCCGAGGGTGCCCTCGCCTTCGAGGACGTCGATCTCACCCGTCGCGCGCCGGGCCGCCGCCGTCTGCTCCTCGATCTCGTCGGGCCAGCCTTCGAGCGCGATCTCGACCCGGTCGGGTGTCGCGGCGACGGAGGAGGGAAGCGGGACGGCATCCAGCAAGGATCGCCCCGCGGCCACGCCACCCCGGAACGCGACGAGCAGCCGACGCGCCTTCGGGAGCGGCCGGACCTTGACGGCGACCTGCACGATCGCGCCGAGCGTTCCAAGGGACCCCGTCGCGAGCCGGTGCACGTCGAAGCCCGCGACGCTCTTCACCGTCCGCGCGCCGCTCCTCACGAGTCGCCCGTCACCCGTGACCAGCTCCATCTCCACGACGGTGTCGCGGAGCGGACCCATCCGGAGGCGACGAGGTGAGGAGGGGGCGGTTGCGATCGTCCCGCCGACGGTCGCCTCGTCGGGTGCATCGGCCGGCCACTCCTGCCCTCCTTCGGCGAGGACACGCCGGAGGTCGCCGATCCGCATCCCCGCTTCGACGACGGCCAGCATCTCCGCGGGGTCGTACGCGACCACGCGATCGAGGCGCGACGTCGCGAGCTCCATGTCGACCTCGCAAGGATCGCCCTTGTCTGCGTGCGTCTTGCCGCCGACGATCGAGACACGCGTCCCGCGTTCGCCGGCCGCACGGAGCGCCTCGCGGATCTCCTCCTTCGAGCCCGGTTCGATCAGATCCACGTGCCCTCCGGGATGGCGTCACCGATCCCCGCCGCGTCGCCGATGCCTGCCTCGTTCGTGCTCGCCGCGGCCACGGCGAAGTCCCCGCAGCGTGCGCCGTCGGGCAGCACCTTCTGCGGGTTCATGCGCCCCGAGGGATCGAACGCGATCCGGACGCACGCCTGGGCCGCGAGGTCGTCCTCGGAGAACACGAGCGGCATGAAGTCGCGCTTCTCGAGCCCGATCCCGTGCTCGCCGGAGAGCGACCCTCCGGCGTCGACGCACAGCCGAACGATCTCTTCCGACGTTCGGAGCACCCGCTCCAGGACGCCAGGTTCGCTCCGATCGAACGAGAGCAGGGGGTGCAGGTTGCCGTCGCCCGCGTGGAAGACGTTTGTGACGACGATGCCCTCTCGCCGGCAGATAGCGTAGACCCCGGTCAGGACCTCCACGAGCTTCGTTCGAGGCACCACGCAGTCGTGTAGGTGGTAGTGGGGCGCGATCTGCGCGATCGCGCCGAACGCGGACTTCCGGCCCTTCCAGAGCAGCGCGCGCTCTTCCGGGGACGCCGCAACCCGGATGGAACCGACCCCATGTGCCTTCGCGGCCTCCTCGACCTCGCGGGCCTCCGCCTCGACGCCGGTCGCGATCCCGTCCACCTCGATCAACAGCACGGCGGCGGCATCGGTCGGATAGCCGGCGTGCGCGAACGCCTCGACCGCGCGAACGATCCCCTGATCCATCATCTCGATCGCCCCGGGCACGACCCCTCCGGCGATGATCGCGGAGACGGTCGCGGCGCAATCCTCCACCGCCGCGAAGCCCATGAGCATCGTCCGGATCGCCGGCGGCTCGGGCGTGAGGCGCACGCAGGCAGCAGTCACGATCCCCGCCGTTCCCTCCGCGCCGACGACGACTCCGCGGAGGTCGTACCCCGCCGCCTCCGGACCCTCGGAGCCCACCCGGGCCACCGTCCCGTTGGAGAGCACGATGTCGAGGGCCAGCACGTGCGCGGACGTGACGCCGTAGGCGAGGCAGTGCGGTCCGCCCGCGTTCGTCGCCACGTTGCCCCCGATCGACGACACCTGTTGTGAGGACGGATCGGGCATGTAGGTGAAGCCGGTGCCCCGCAGGACCATGCCAAGGTCGAGGTTGAACAGTCCCGGTTCCACCCATGCGAGGCGGTCCTCGGGGCGCATCTCCAGGATGCGGTTCATCTTCGAGCTGACGACGACGAGGGCATCACCGATCGGTGTGGAGGCGCCGGCGAGTCCCGTGCCGCTCCCTCTGGGAACGACGTTCAGGTCGTGCGCGGCGGCCGCCAGGACGCACGCCACCACGTCGTCCGTGGACCGGGGGAAGACTACGAGGCCCGCGGCGCCCTCGACCATCGACGCATCGCGGGCGTAGAGCCGAAGGGCGAGCGGATCCGACAGGACGGCGTCGGCGCCGAGCGCCTCCTCGAGCTCGCCCCGCGCCGCGTCCAGGTCCGGCATCGAGGGCTAGGGTAGGCCGCGATGGCCACCTGGGCCGAGTTCGAGCTCACCGATCCGGAGCTAGGCCGCTTCGGACGCGAACGGCTCGATGGACAGGTCTGCTTCCATGCGACACTCCGAGCCGACGGCTCGCCCCGGGTCCATCCGGTCGAACCGTGGGTGGGAGCGGGACTCCTGCTCGTCCGCTTCCGTTCTCACAGCTCGAAGGTGGACGAGGTCATGCGCGACGGCCGCTATGCCCTCCACTCGCCGATGGACAACCCAGACGGCATCGGTGGGGAGTTCCTCGTGCGCGGATGGATGGAGCGGATATCGGACGAGCACCCGGCGGCGCAGCGGTTCGCGGCGGAGGCGCCGTACCCGCTCGCGTTCTACGCGATGTCGGTCGAGGAAGCCGTGGGCACGACCTACGTCGAGGACGAGCCCGTCTACCGCCGCTGGCGCGTGGGCGATCAGGCCACGCGACCGGGCGACCCGTCGGGAGCCGAGAACTCGTAGCCCGCGGCCGCCCACGCCTCCATGCCGCCCTCGACGTTGGTGGCGTCGTACCCGCGCGCCTGCAGCATCGTCGCGGCGAGCTCGCTCCGGTTCCCCGTCCGGCAGATCACGGCGACCGGTTTCGCGAGGTCCAGGACGTCGGTGCCCACCCCCACCATGACATCGTTCAGCGGGATGTGAAGGGCACCTTGGATGCGTCCCGCGTCCCACTCGTACTGCTCGCGGCAGTCGACGAGCTGGACGTCGGCGCGCGACTCGTGGAGACCTTCGACGGTGCTGAGATCGGCCATCCCTTCCGATGCTAGCAGCGGTCGTGTGAGCGCTTCAGTCGCCGAGCTCCCGCTCGAATGCCGCGTACGCGTCGCGCCCGAACAGCACGAAACGGATCTCGCGCACCGCGGTGTCCGCAGACCTGACGGCCTCGATGGCCACCGCCGCCGCCTCGTCCAGCGGATAGCCGTAGACGCCGGTGGAGATCGCCGGGAAAGCGACGGTCGCGGCGCCCAGTTCGTCGGCGACGCGGAGCGATCCGGTATGGCAGCTCGCGAGCAGCGCGGAGCGATCCTCGCGATTCGCGTAGACGGGTCCGACGGTGTGGATCACCCATCGAGCGGGTAGCACGCCTCCCGTGGTCGCCACCGCCTTCCCGGTCGGGAGGCCCTCCGGCCACTCCTGCGCGCGGATCTTCTTGCACTCCTCGAGGATCGCCGGTCCGCCGCGGCGGTGGATCGCACCGTCCACGCCGCCGCCGCCGAGCAGCTTCGAGTTCGCCGCGTTCACGATCGCATCGACGTGCTGGTCGGTGATGTCCCCTTCGAGGAGAACGATCCGAGGCATACGACTATCGTAGGTCGGTGATCGTCTGTCTCGCCGCGAACCCGTCGGTCGATCGGCTGTTCGAGGTCGAACGACTCGTCAAGGGCGATATCCACCGGCCCTCCAGCTTCGTGCAGGTCGCGGGAGGCAAGGGCTTGAACGTGGCGCGCGCGGCCAAGGCTCTCGGCGGCGATGTGTGCGCGGTCGCGCTCCTGCGAGGTCATAGCGGACGCTGGCTGCAGGAGGCGCTCGCGGCCGAAGGTGTCGAAGGCGAATTCGTCTGGACCCATGGGGAGAACCGTTCGTCACTATCCGTCGCCGACCGCGAGACCGCCGGGCTCACGGAGTTCTACGAGCACGGTGCCGTCTCCCCGGATGCGGCGTGGGTCGAGCTGACCCACGC
>JALZDC010000335.1 GCA_030862755.1 Actinomycetota bacterium | reverse complement strand
ACTTCGCACAGCGCCGCCGCGACTATGAGTTCGCCGCCCTCCGGGCGATGGGCACCGCGTCCGCGCAGATCGTCCGGACGCTCGCTCTCGAACAGGTACTGCTCCTCGGCTTCGCGGTCGTGGCGGGCCTCGGGCTCGGCTACCTCTTGCTTCGGCTGATGATGCCGTACGTCGGACCGAGCCTCTCGGTGGCGTACCCACCACCCGTGTTCCTGATGGATTGGGTGTCGCTCGGCACCGCGCTCGCTGCCATCGTGACCGCGACGGCTCTCGCCCTCGCGCTGTCGGCGCGCGCGCTCTTGCGCGCATCCGTCACGGACGTCCTCCGAGGGGAGGCCGAGTGATCGAGAACGTCGTCAGCCAAGATCGCTACCGCCCGGAGGGGGCGTTGGTGCGACTCCGCCACGCCTACAAGGTGTACCGGGTGAGCGACGTCGGGGTCGTGGCGCTCGCCGGTGTCGACCTCGACGTTATGGCCGGAGAGTTCCTCGCCGTCGTGGGTCCGAGCGGCGCGGGCAAGTCCACGATCCTGAACCTGGTGGGCGGTCTCGACCGGGCGTCGGCAGGCATCGTGGAGGTGGGCGGGCGAGACCTGGGCCTCCTGGGCGACGAGGCGCTCACCGAGTACCGGGCAGAGAAGGTCGGCTTCGTGTGGCAGGGCACGGCGCGCAACCTCGTCCCCTACCTATCGGTCCGCGACAACATCCGTCTCCCGGCGACCGTGCGCCGGACCCAGGTGGCCAGGAAGCACGACGTCGACGGCCTCCTCGACCTGGTCGGTCTGACCGACCGAGCGAAGCATACCCCCGGCATGCTTTCCGGCGGCGAACAGCAGCGCGTCGCGATCGCCGCGGCTCTCTCCAACACGCCCGCGATCCTGCTGGCCGACGAACCCACCGCGGAGCTGGACTCGGTATCCGCCGCTCACGTTCTCGACGCGTTCCGGGCGATCAACCACGAGTTCAACGTCACGGTCATCATGGTGACGCACGACCTGATGGCAGCCAGGCGAGCGGACCGCCGGATCAGGGTGCGTGACGGCCGCGTCCTCCACGAGGGCGTGCCGATCGACCCCATCTCCGATGACGGCCGCGTCAGGCTCCCCGACGAAGCGGTGGCGGCGCTGGGAGGCGTCGACCTCGAGGCCGAGGTCGAGGCGGACGAGGTACGCCTGCGGCGACGGAGCGAGACCGGCCATGCCTGAGCCCGACGTCCTCGTCGAAGGGGCCGACATCGTCCGACGGTACCCCGGCGCGCAGGGCGTCGTGGCGGTCGGCGGGGCATCGGTCACGGTCCGGTCGAGGGACTTCGTCGCGTTGATGGGGCCGAGCGGTTCGGGCAAGACCACGTTCCTCGGCGTGCTGTCCGGTCTCGATCCCCCCGATCAGGGCGAGGTGCGCTGGAAGGGCCGGCCGATGGGTTCGCTCTCGGTGGAGGAGCGCCACGGGCTCCGGCGAGAAGGGGTTGGCGTCGTCTTCCAGAGCTTCGGGCTGCTGCCCGCGCTCTCGGCGGTCGAGAACGTCGAGCTGCCGCTACGGGTGAACGGCGTGAACCTGATGGCGGCACGCGAGCGAGCCGAGGAGTGGTTGCGCCGTCTCGGGCTGGAGACACGGATGCACAATCGGACCTACGAGCTCTCTGCCGGGCAGCAGCAACGCGTCGCGGTGGCGCGCGCATTGATCCCTGAGCCGGAGATCGTGATGGCGGACGAGCCGATCGCGGAGGTGGACACTGAGAACGCCGACGTCATCCTCGAGGCTCTCTGGGATGTGATCCAACGTGGCGGCGCGGTCCTCGCGGCCACGCACAACCCCGAGGCGCTCCGCTATGCGAACCGCGTGGTTCTGTTCCGCGACGGTCGGGTGGAGGGGGAGGGGACGCCGCACGAGATGGCGTCCCATCTCACGACAGATTAGCCCTCACGCTACCTGGACCCACTCGAGCCTCGTGGCGAGCTCCTTGTCTCGGGCGAGAACTCGACACAACCACGACCGGTGATCAGAGCGAGCACCGGGACGTCGACACGGCGATCGTTCGCGGTGCGAGGGCCGGAACCACTCGGCCATGCTAGAACCGGAAGGCCTGACCGACGTCCTCGCCTCTCGGCCTGAAGACCGCCGAGTCGACGTGCACCGGGCGCTCCCCCGGGTCCCGGCCCAGCACACGGTGGAGGAACCTCGTCCGTCCCTTCCTGCCGACCGACCGGGCGATCGCCTCCCGTCTCACCCCGCGGATGCGCCGGTGCAGGTCGAGGTCGCAGACGGGGTGCGTGACGACGGGCGATCCGAACATCTACGCCTCCTCCGCCGGGACGAGCCTCCGGAGATCCACGTCCGGATCGGCGAGGGCCGCGGGGTCCGGGGCGACCTGCGCCTTGATCAGCCCGAAGGACCGCCGAGCGTCTCGCTTCCAGTCGAGGGACACCGTGGAGCGCACCACCCCATCAGCATCCAAGAAGAAGGCGCAGAAGGCGCGCTCTTCGAGAGATCCGCGGACCACCATCCGGTCCCACGTCGGCGCGTACCCCGCCATCTCGATCTTCGAGTCGTACTGATCCGACCAGAACCAGTGCGGATCGTCGAAGACCTCGCCGGAACCCAGGATCGAGTGTGCGGCGTGCTCCCCCATCTTCACGGCGTTGTCGTAGTGCTCGACGCGGATCGGTCCGAACACCGGATGGTCGTGCCTGGCGACATCCCCGGCGGCGAAGATCCCGGGCACCGTCGTCTCCAACGTCGGTCCCACGGGGATGCCGCCTCCCTGGTCGAGTCCGGTGCCCGCCATGATCTCCACAGCAGGTTCCACGCCCACGCCGATCACCGCGACGTCCGCCTCGATCTCCCTGCCGCCCTCCGTGATGACGCGCTCGAGCCGGCCGTCGCCCTCGAACCGTTCCACCGTGTCGCTGAAAAGCATCCTCACTCCGTGGTCTCGATGGATCCCCTCGAGCACTCGGCCGATCTCCGGCCCGAGGATCCGATACAGCGTGGTCTCGAAGATCTCCACGACCGTTACGTCGCATCCGATCGTCCGGAGCGATGCCGCCACCTCCGCACCGATGAACCCCATGCCGACGCAGACCACGCGAGCGCCCTCCGTGGCGGCGTCGCGGATCCGCACGGCGTCTCGGTGGTAGCGAAGATCGAACACACCCGGAAGGCCGGCTCCGGGCACCTCGAGCCGCCGGTTCCGTCCGCCGGTGGCCACCAGCAGACGGTCGAACGGCAGCCGTTCCCCGCCCGCGAGGACCACCTCCCGGGCACGGTCGTCGATCTGGACCGCTCGCGTGCCGAAGCGGGCGTCGACGTCGTGTTCCTCGTACCAGGACGCCGGCCGGACCAAGGCGTCCTCGAACTCGAGCTCGCCACGCAAGAACTCCTTCGAGAGCGGCGGCCGTTCGTAGGGAGGCTCCTCCTCCGCGCCGATCAGGCTGAGGCCTCCATCGTAGCCCTCGTCCCGCAGCACGCCTGCGGCGGTCCCCCCAGCGAGACTCGCTCCGACGACGACGATCGAGCGAGGGGCTTCGCCCTCAGACACCGACCTGGATCTGTCCGTCGACCTCACGGGCTTCGTAGGTCTCGAGCGGCTCTGCGGCCGGAGGGTTCAGGACCTCCCCGGTCTTCATGTCGAACTGGCTGCCATGACACTCGCACTCGATCGTGATGCCATCGATCTCGCCTCCGCTGGCGAGGTTGCAGTGGCGGTGCGTGCAGATATCGCTGAACGCGTACACCTGGCCCTCCACACGCGCGACGGCGATCTCGGCGCCGCTCACGTCGAAGGCCTTGGCCTCTCCTTCGGGCACCTCCACCGAGTCACCGATCGTCACGAAATCCGCCATCGCTCGAGACCTCCCTCTCCCCGCGGGTCGTGGAACGCGCGTCAGCCTACGGCACGTGTGCCGATGCTCCGAGGGGCTCCCGGCCGCCACGGAAGAACCGGAGGGCCCACGCCCCGGCGAGGGCGAGGTAGAACCCGGCGATGATGAGCATCCCGGCCTTGAAGTCGATCGGAAGCACGGCGGGGCCGAGGGCCCCCGCCACCCAGGAAAGCTGGAACATCACCTCGTACCGCACGAACACGCGGCCCAGTGCTCCTTCAGGTGCGTGAGCCTGCATCAGGCTCTGGAAGGCCAGGCGTCCGAGCTCGGTGGCCGCCCCGGCGGTGAGCCCGAAGATCGCCAGGACCGGGAGAGAGAACGCCTGGAACGCGAGGAAGGCGCCCAAGCCAGCCGCGATCGTGCAGCCGACGACGATGAACTCCTCGCGGAGCGTCTCGGGCAGCCGGGGGGCGAGGAGGTCGGCCAGGAAGCCTCCGGCCGCGGCGGAGATCGCCATCGCGGCGAACCACGTCGATGGGAAGCCCTCGCGACGGATCGCGAAGGCCGACAGGAATAGGATGAAACCCGTGGCCGCACGCATGCCGGTCGCGCCGATCGCCGGCCCGGTGAGGACGAGCACCCGG
>JALZDC010000292.1 GCA_030862755.1 Actinomycetota bacterium | reverse complement strand
GCCCGCGCCTCGCCGACGGCGTCGAGCTCCTCGGGCCCTACGAGGACTCGGGATACCGGGACCCCCCGCTCATGGTTCGGCGTCCCGATAACCAGCTCATCCAGCTGCCTCCGCTCCTCTATCTGGTCGCGCAACGGCTCGATGGGGCCCGCGATGCCGAGACGATCGCCAGTGAGGTAGGGGAGCAGGTCGAACGTGAGCTGGCGGTCGAAGACGTCGAGTACCTGATCGAGGACAAGCTCGTCCCCCTGGGCATCGTGGCCTCGCCCGACGGCGGGCAGGCGGGGGTCGAGACGCTCGATCCGCTCTTGGGCCTTCGGCTTCGAAAGGGAGTCATCCCGGAACGCGTCGTCCGCGTGTTCGCTCGCGTCTTCTCGCCACTGTTCTGGCCGCCGGTCCTGCTGGCAGGGATCGCCGGATTCGTGGCCTTCGACGTGTGGCTCTTCTTCAGCCACGGTCTCGCCGCCGGGGCGAGGGAGGCGCTCTACCGTCCGGGCTTGCTCCTGGTGACGCTCGGACTTGTGATCGTCGCCGCCGTCTTCCACGAGCTGGGCCACGCGGCCGCGTGCCTGTACGGAGGGGCCCGCCCGGGCGTCATGGGGGTGGGCCTGTACATCGTCTGGCCCGCGTTCTACACCGACGTCACCGACGCCTACCGGCTCGGCCGGGGCGGGCGGCTGCGCACCGACCTCGGCGGGGTCTACTTCAACGCGCTCTTCGTGCTGGCGCTGGCGGGCGTCTACGCCGCCACGGGCCTGGAATCCCTCCTACTCGTCACCTTGCTCGTGCAGTTCGAGATGGTTCACCAGATGCTTCCCTTCCTCCGGTTGGATGGCTACTACGTCGTCGCGGACCTCGTGGGTGTGCCGGACCTCTTCCAACGGATCCGCCCGATCCTCGCCAGCTTCATCCCGTGGCGTCCCGCTGACCCACGGGTGGCGGAGCTGAAGTCGTGGGTCCGGTTCGCCGTCACCGGCTGGGTCCTCGTGGTGATCCCGATCATCGTGACACAGGTGATCCTGATCGTGACCGTGACACCCCGGCTCATCGGGACCGCCTTGGACTCCATGAGGTCGACCTGGAGCTCGTCGGCCAAGGCGTTCTCGGCCGGAGGCTGGGTGGCGGGCCTGGGCGGTGTCGTGCAGTTGCTGCTGTTGATCGTGCCGCTCGCGGGGATCGCGTACCTCTTCTGGATGCTCGCCGTTCGGTTCGTCCGCGGGTGGCGAGCAACGAAGGGTCGTCCGGCGGCCCGGAGCCTGCTGTCCGTAACCGGCGTCGCCTTCCTGACCTTCGTGACCCTCGCGTGGTGGCCCGATGCGGATCGCTACACGCCGATCCAGGCGGACGAACAGTGGACGCTCCCGGCGGTCGCGGCTGCCGCGGCGAGCGTGCCGGTCGGGGGCTTGAGCGCGACCCAGCTTGATGACCCCGCCGTGGAGGATCCCGGAGTCGGCCCGGTTGTCACGAGCGACACATCGTCGGCTCCGTCTCCGACGGCAGCGGTCTCGCCGAGCCCGTCGGCCTCGGCGACAGCCGAGCCATCGCCGAGCCCCTCCGTTTCGCCGACCCTGACGCCCGCCCTGAGCCCGAGCCCCAGCACGAGCGTGGCCCCATGAGCAGGCTCAGCCGGGCGATCCTCGCCCTTGGCCTTTCGGCAGGCCTGTTCCTGTCGCCGGCCCTCTCCGTGCTGGCGCAGGACTCATCCACTCCCTCCCCGACGCCGGGCTCTGAAGGCTCGGGTGGGGCGGGTGGAGACACCACCGCGATCGCGATCAACACGAAGGACGGCAATGACATCTTCCGGATCGCGTTCGCGATCAAGCGAGCGATGGGAGACGTCGTCGACAACACCAATGCAGCTGTGGCCTTCGCGAGCTGCACGGACTGCCAAACCGTGGCAGTCTCCATCCAGGTCGTTCTGATGATGAACGACCCGTCGATCGTGACGCCCACCAACCTGGCGATCGCGATCAACCAGGAGTGCACACTCTGCGAGACGCTCGCCTCCGCCTATCAGGTGATCCTCACGACGGACGGACCGGTGAAGTTCACCCCGGAGGGTCGTCGGGAGATCGCGGCGATCAGTCGCGAGCTGCGCGCGATGCGACATGCCGGGTTGACGATCGCCGAGATCCTGACGGGCGTGGACGAGCTCATGGATCGGTTCTTCCGGGTTCTCATGGAAGAGATCGTGGAGGTCGGGCCTCCTGAGAGCGGATCCGAGACTGCGACACCCTCCATCGGCGACGGATCGTCTCCATCCCATGCCACCTCACCCTCCCCCAGCCCGACCCCCTCGACGCCCTCGCCGACGCCCTCCCCGAGCCCGACACCATCTCCCAGCGTCTCGCCATGAGCCTCCGCCTCGGCGGCCCCGCCGCCCGATGTCTCGCGACGCTCTCCCTCCTGCTCTCCCTCGGCTCCTGCGGCCAGGATCCGGCGGCCCATCTGAGAGCTGTCGCCGACAACGTCGATCGCATCGAGAGCGGGGTTCTCGACATGCGTTTGTCGATCTCGGCCGTCTCGGCTCCCGAGGCGCGGATCGGATTCGGGATCCACGGCCCGTTCGAGTTCGACGGGACGGGTCTCGAGGCCGACCTAACGTATCGCCAGGTCGCTGCTTCGGAAGAGGCGGAGGTTCGATTCGTCGCCGTCGACGGGCGCGCCTTCGTTGAGAGCGACGGCGCCTTCTTCGAGTTGCCCGTCGAAGACGA
>JALZDC010000282.1 GCA_030862755.1 Actinomycetota bacterium | reverse complement strand
GGGCTACGAGGTGACCGGCGTGCAACCGAACCCGCTCACCGGGTTCCTGGTGCAGACGATCCTGTTCATCGCGCTGTTCGGCGGCCTCTACTACTTCCTCTTCCGTCGGATGGGTGGCGGCGCCTCCTCGGCGCTCAACCTCGGGCGCAACAAGGTCAAGATCTACGACCGCAAGGAGATGAAGACCTCCTTCGCGGACGTCGCCGGCGTCGACGAAGCGAAGGAAGAGCTGCGCGAGATCGTCGACTTCCTGAAGAACCCGAAGAAATACCAGCGGCTCGGCGGTCGTATCCCCAAGGGCGTGCTGCTGCTCGGGCCTCCGGGCTGCGGGAAGACGCTCCTGGCACGAGCAGTGGCGGGCGAGGCCAACGTTCCGTTCTTCTTCATGTCGGGATCGGAGTTCGTCGAGATGTTCGTGGGGTTGGGAGCCGCGCGCGTCCGCGAGCTCTTCCAGCAGGCGAAGGAGAAGGCGCCGGCGCTCGTCTTCCTCGACGAGATCGACACGATCGGGAAGGGTCGCGCCGGGCCGATGAGCGGGAGCTTCGGCGGACACGACGAGCGTGAGCAGACGCTGAACCAGCTCCTCGTGGAGATGGACGGCTTCGATGCCTCCAAGGGCGTGATCATCATGGCCGCGACCAACCGCCCGGACGTGCTGGACCCGGCGCTGATCCGCCCCGGGCGATTCGACCGCCAGGTGGTCGTGGACCCGCCGGACCTCAAGGGCCGGGAGGAGATCCTGCGGGTCCACGCCCGCGGCGTGGCACTCGACCCCAGCGTCGACCTTCGGACGATCGCGGCGAGGACCCCTGGATTCACCGGCGCGGACCTCGAGAATGTCGTGAACGAAGCCGCGCTGCTCGCCGCGCGCCGAGAGAAGAACTCGGTGACGATGGAGGAGCTCGAGGAGGCGATCGATCGCGCCACGGCCGGTCTCGAACGGAAATCGCGGGTCGTCTCGGATAAGCAGAAGGAGCGCGTGGCCGTGCACGAGATGGGGCACGCGCTCGTTGCGCTGCATTGCCCCGAGATCGACCCTCTGCACCGCGTCACGATCATCCCTCGTGGTGCCGCTGCCCTCGGCATCACGATGACGCGGCCACTCGAGGACCGTTATGTCGTCACGGAGCCGCAACTGAAGGATCAGATGGCGTTCGCGATGGGAGGTCAGGCCGCGGAGGAGCTGTACTTCGACGGTGTGATCTCGACGGGGGCACAGAACGACCTCGAGAAGGCGACGGATCTGGCGCGCGCGATGGTTTCGCAGTTCGGCATGAGCGACGCGGTCGGACCCATCTCCCTGGGCCGAGACGATCCCAACGCCTGGATGCCGGGTGCCACGCCGAAGGTGAGCGCGCATACCTCGGAGCTGATCGACAAGGAGGTCCGGCGACTGCTGGATGAAGCGCACGTGCGCGCCGAGGGGATCCTCGAAAAGAACCGCGAACTGCTGAACCGGCTGTCGGCGCTGTTGATCGCCACCGAGGTGATCGACGGCGACGAGCTGAAGTCCTACGTGGAGGGCAAGAAAGAGATCCCCGACCCGGCGACGATCAGACCGATGCCGAAGCCCGAACGCTCGGCGGATCGGGACACGGTGCCGGCCGAGCCGACGCCGGCCCGCGCGGTCTCGATGCCTCCCGCACCACCCATGCCCGCCACCGACTAGAGGTCCTCAGTCGTGACCGTGGTCGTGATGATGTTGGTGGGGGCGCTCGTCTTCGGGTAGCGGATCCACGAGCAGGTCCCAGCGATCGCGGAACCTGTCTAGGAACCGATAGAAGTTCTTCTTCGACCACCTCGCCCGTTCTTCCGGCTCGGTGGTGAACCACATCCTGTGTTCGTGCTTCGTCACGGGAACGTCGACCACGGTGGCACGCCGTTTCAGGTCCTTCACCCGGAACGAGTACTCGATGTCGGCGGTCCGGTACCACCTGAACTTCTCGTCGAAGAACCCCGCTGCGAGCACGGTCTCCCGGCGGAGGGCCATCAGGTAGCCCTCGATCGCGTCGACATCGCCCGAGCGCGCCTCGTCGAACTGCCGGAGATCGTGGGTCACGATGCCGTACGGACCGCAGACGCCCACGTCGGGATCCTCGAGCGTCGAGTCCAGCGGCCCGAACACGTCGCCCGTCGGTTCCACCGAGCCGTCAACCACCAAGACGGTGCGACCACGGGTTCGCTTGAGGCCCGCATTCCGGGCAGCCCCCCAGCCGGTCCCTTCCTCCAGCCACACGACCTCGACGCCGTCGCCCCACGACGCCGGATCCTGAGCGGTGACGTCGGCGACCACGTACTGGACCGCTCGGCCGCCCTCGTTCGCGCGGAAGCCGGCGATCGACCGCTCGATGTCCTCGTGCCAGCCTTCGCAGACCCAGTGGACGCTCGCATCCACGTCGGGCTCGTCCTCGAGGACAGAGGGAACCTCACTCGCGCGCCGACGGACGACGTGCCCGGCATGCTCGCTCTCCGCGGGCTGGAGCCGGTAGCCGCCGGGCTCGTCGACGACGGTCCACCCCGCCTCGACGATCCGATCGCGTAGGGAGTCGGCCGCCGCGAAATCCTTGGACACGCGGGCCGCGGAACGCTCCTCGGCGAGTCGAACGACGTCCTCGGGTGCATCAGGCATCCTCGTGCCTCCGGACGAAATCCAGAACGGCGGTGTCTGCTGCCGCGGCCTGTTCCGAGTGGTACAGATGCCCTGCACCCTCCAAGAGCACCAGCTCGGCGCCCGGGATCCGCTCCGACAGGATCCTCGCGTTGTCCGCCGAGACGGCGAGGTCCTCGGTCCCGTGGAGCACGAGGGTGGGCACCCGCAGGGACGGGAGCCGCTCGAACGTGTCGAACCCCTGCATCGCCTCCCATTGTCTCCGTCCGCCTTCCGGATGGTTCGGCTGCGCCGCCCCAACCCGGAGGTCATCCGCAACGTGCGCGGGATGCCGGTCGGGGAATCCCGGCGAGTACATCGCCCGCCAGGGCTCCCCCTTCGGGACCTTGGAGCCCTGGACCCGGACGGAGCGGTCCGGCCCCGCGTGGGTGCAGCCCAGGATCAGGGTGCGGACGCGTGCCGGGCTCGTCAGCGCCAGCTCCTGCGCCACCATCCCGCCGAAGGACTGGCCGTACACGTGGGCGCGTTGGACGCCCAGTGCATCTAACAGCGCGAGGGTGTCGTCGACGAACGTCGCCATCGTCGCGGGGCCCCGAGGTTCATCGCTGTTCCCGTTGCCGCGGAAGTCGTAGGCGATCACCCGGAGCTCCGCCGCGAGCACCGGGATGTTCCGGCGCCAGCCGGGGATGTCGCCACCCATGCCTTCGAGGAGGATCAGCGGCGGCGCGTCCTCGGGACCGTGCAGCTCGTGGTAGAGGCGGACGCCATCCGGGCGAGTGAGGACCGGCATCGGCCGGCGGGACCTACGCGGTCGCAGCTTGCGTCGCGGCGCGAAGCCGACCGGCCATCGCCTCGAGGGTCTTCACCGCGATCGAGGGGTGCTCCTGGAGCAGCGCTCGGAACACCCATTCGGTCAGGCCGAGGAGCCGCATGTCGGAGCGGGCCGTCACCGTCGCGGACCTGGGACCGCCATCGAGGAGCGCGATCTCCCCGAAGAAGTCGCCGCGGCGCAGGATCGCCATCCTCTTGCCTCCGATCGTGACCTCCGCATCCCCGTCGACGATCAAGAAGAGGCCGACGCCGGGGTCGCCCTCCGTCGCGATGACGGTCCCCTCGGGGTGGATCACATCCTTCGCCACCGCCGCGATCGCACGAAGCTCACGGTTCGAGCATGCGGAGAACAACGGCACCTGCCTGAGCCATTCCATCATGACGGTGCTTCCAGCCATGGAGAGCTCCCTCGGTCCGACGCCGGAGCATCGTACTCCAACTCGGGAAGCGACCCGATCGACGCGCTACCGCCACATCCGTACGTCGTCCGGCACGGGAAGCGGCGACCTCGGCATCGCGGTTCCCCTGGGCCTGGCGACGAGACCGCAGCCCGTTCCCCTCCGGCGGTTCCACACGACCGCCCACGCGGCGAGGCCGAGAGCCACGAACCAGCGGACGTACCCCAAGCTCCGGACGGTGCCGGCGATCGAATCGGCCAGATACACCTTGTCGAAGAACTCCTGCCCGAGGATCCGCTCCCAGTCGCCGGCCGCATCCGGCCCCGTTGCTCCCAGGAGTGCCAGCCGTCCCTCGTCGGCGTCGGCGATGTAGGTGGCGGCCCTCGCCAGCGCGCTCGCCCCCCAGCCCCAGCAGACCGCGGACGCGACGACATCCCGCCTGCGCAAGAGGAACACGACCCCGGCCGCGAGCGGGAAGGGAGCACCTCGAACCTCGACCCATGATCAGCATCATCGTCGGCTCCCCGAACGGCCGGAACAGGACGTGCCCGCTCTCGTGCACCGAGATGTTGGGAATCACGAGTATCGGGGTCGGTCGTTCCCCTCGAGTGCGAACCAGCCCCACGCGGCGATCAGGCACAGCCCACCGGCTGCCTTGTAGACGGTCAGCCGCCGCTGGATGTCCTCGGGAAGCTCCACGCGAGCGAAGGGGTCCATCCCGACGTCATAAGGCATCGAGGGGCGGGGAGATGAGACCGTCTGGATCCGCGACGGATGTGAGCCTGGCTTTCTCGGCCGCAACAGCTCACGGCGTCAGGCACGCACGCCGAAGACGAATACGGCGTGCCTGAGCGGATCGCCGCTCGGGCGTCCGTCGTAGCCATCGAGCACGTAGAACTGATCGTTGATCAGCTCCACCGCTCGGCTATCTCTGATACCGAACGGCGTGAGGTCGAAGGTCCAGCCCGCGACGAGCCTTCTGCTGGCCCAGTCGATGCGACGGAGTTCCTCCGCGCTCGTCGTGGCATAGAGGTCGGCGCCGTTGGAGGAGAAGTCCATGCCGGTGATCCCCGCGAGATCGGGGATCCTGAAGATCGGGCCCGCGGTGTTCGTCACGTAATCGTACGAGCGGAGCTTCCGTGCGACCCCGACGTAGAGCTTTCCGTCTCCGATGTTCCAACCGGCCCCTGTGTAGTTGGCGCCGCTCCCCAGAGGTTGGAACGACTCCACCCGAAGCTTTCCACCCGAACCGCGCATGAGGCGGAACACCGTCGGCAGGACCGACCCGGAGCAGCAGGGGCCCGAGAAGACGTAGAGGAGGTCGCTCGCCTCGTCATAGGCGATGCTCTCGAAGTCCCGGGTCCGGTCCGTTCCCGCCTGCGGTCCTCCCCCGAACCGCGTCGCGGATCCGAACGCGCTCGCGCCGATCTTCCGCTTCAGGGTGCCGGTGATGGGGTCG
>JALZDC010000277.1 GCA_030862755.1 Actinomycetota bacterium | reverse complement strand
CTCCAGGCGGGTTTGATCGACGTGGCGTTCCTCGGCGGCGCGCAGATCGACCGGTTCGGGAACCTGAACACGACGGTGATCGGCGACTACGAGCACCCGAAGGTGCGCCTCCCGGGCTCGGGAGGCGCGTGCGAGATCGCGATCCACGCCCGGAAGATCCTCGTCATCATGCGTCAGGCCGAGCGGTCCTTCGTCGAGGAGCTGCACTTCCGTACGTCGCCCGGTCACAGCGGCGACCCGGCGCACGATCGGGCCCGGGGCTGGTCGGGGAGCGGCCCGACGAACGTCGTGACGGACCTCGCCACGTTCGGCTTCGACGAGGAGACCGGCGAGATGACCCTGCGGACGATGCACCCCGGCGTCGGCCTCGACGACGTGCGGGCGAACATGGCATGGGATCCGCGCCTGGCACCGGACCTCGCGGAGACCCCGTCGCCGGCCGCTGACGAGCTCCGCCTCCTGCGCGAGGAGCTCGACCCCGACGGCATCTATACGAAGTAAGGAACGTCCGCTCCTTCTCCCCTCATGTAGTAGTATGCAACGACGATGCTGACGGTCCCCGAGGCAGCGGAACAGGTCGGACGCGACCCCGAGACGGTGCGGCGCTGGATCAGATCGGGCAAGCTTCCTTCGAAGAAGATCGGAACGCAGCACTTCGTGGATGAGATGGACATCGCGGCGCTTTCCGAGGAGTCCGACACGCTGCCTCTACCGGATGAATGGAGGTTCATGGACGACGGAACGCCGCAGCCCGACTGGGTGAAGCTGGTTCGTCGATCGAGGCAAGCGCACTAGGCGTGCTCGTCCTCGACGCCAACGTCGTGATCCCCGCCTGCACCCGCGACCGCGGGTTCCGTAGGTTCGGCCGCCAAGCCTTGGTCGCGCCGCCGCTGATGTGGTCGGAGGCGAGGTCCTCGCTCCATGAGGCCGTGTGGCGGGGGGAGCTTCGGGAAGATGCAGGAGTTCGCGCCCTGGGCCGGCTGGAGTCCTCTCCCGTCGAGGCGCGCACCCATCCGGGCGTGGGGTTCGAAGCATGGCGGATCGCAGACGAGCTCGGCTTCGCCAAGACCTACGACGCCGAGTACCTCGCGCTCGCGAGTTTGCTGGGATGCCGGCTGGTCACGCTCGACGGCCGGCTCCGTCGCGGTGCCGACCGCCTCGGCCTCGTGATCGGGCCGGGAGAGCTGGAACGGTGAGCCACGTGTTCTCGCGGGCGCCATCCCGGGACATGCCGACGGCCGTGTCCGGGGAGGGTGTCTGGATCACCGACGCCGACGGCAAGAAGTATCTGGACGGAGCCGGCGGCGCGATCGTCGTGAACGTCGGCCACGGCGTTGCCTCGGTGATCAACGCGATCGAGGAACAGCTCGAGCGCACGCAGTACGTCCACCCGACCGCCTTCACCACCGACGCGGTCGAGGCGTACGCCGAGGAAGTGGCGGCGATCCTCCCGATGGAGGATGCCCGGATCTATCCGGTCTCCGGTGGGTCCGAGGCCGTCGAGACGGCGCTCAAGATGGCGCGCGCCTATCACCTGGCGAATGGACGGGCCGGACGCTCGATCGTGATCGGGCGCCGGAACTCCTACCACGGGAACACCCTGGGGGCCCTCGATGCGTCGGGCAAGGCGCCGCTCCGCAAGCCCTACACGCCGTGGCTCGGCCGGTTCCTCCACGTCTCGACCGCCTACGAGTTCCGTTGCGAGAACCCGCAGCACCCGCACGGATGCGGCGCCTGGCACGCCGCCGAGCTCGACAAGATGATCGTCACCTACGGCGAGGACACGGTCGCAGCGTTCATCGCCGAGCCGGTGTCGGGTGCCACCCTCGGCGCGGCGGTCCCTCCCGACGACTACTGGCCCGCGATCGTCGAGGTCTGCCGGCGCCACGACGTCCTGCTGGTCGCGGACGAGGTGATGACCGGGTTCGGTCGCACCGGCTCGTGGTTCGGCGTCGACCACTGGGACGTTCGGCCGGACATCCTCACGGCGGGCAAGGGAACCACAAGCGGCTACGTCCCCTTCGGGTTCGCGGCGGCGTCGGGCCGCGTGTACGAGGCGATCGCCGGGGGACCGGGTTTCGTCCACGGCTTCACGTGGTCGCACAACGCCCTCGGTGCCGCGGCCGGGCTCGCCGTCCTCCGGGAGCTGAAGGCGGGTCTCGTGGACAGGAGCCGCGAACTCGGCGAGCGGCTCCTCTCGGGCCTGAGAGCGGAGCTGGAAGATGGCCCGACCGTGGGAGACGTGCGAGGGCTCGGGCTGATGATCGGCATCGAGTTGGTGCGCGACCGGGAGACTCGCGAGCCGTTCCCACGGTCCGCCAGGATCGCGGAGCGGATCCTGGCCACCGCACGCGACGCCGGACTCCTCCTCTATCCCTCGACGGGACATGTCGACGGCGCGAACGGCGACCTGGTCATGCTGGGGCCGCCCTTCTCGCTCTCCGACGAGGATGCCGCCACGCTCCTCGAGCGGACAGCCGCCGCCGTTCGCGCCGTCTCGTGAGCGGAGACGTCGGTCTGGTCCGCTGTCCCGAGGCGAGCATGTATGACCACGGGCCGGGCCACCCGCTCCGGCCCGACCGGGTCCTGCTGACCTGGGACCTGATCGCCGCGACGGGTCTGGACTCACGTCTGCGCGTTGGAGTGCTCGGCTGCGAGCCGGCGTCCGACGAGGTGCTCGGTCTCGTGCACACGCACGAGTACATCGAGGCGACGAAGGCCGCCGGGGACGGCGTGGAGGGCGACTGGACCCGGTTCGGCTACGGCCCCGGGGACAACCCGGTCTTCGACCGGATGCACGAGGCGGGCGCGCTGGTCGCCGGCGCGTCCGTGGAAGCCGCCCGAGCCGTCTGGCGAGGCGAGCGGCTCCACGCGTTCAATGCCGCCGGCGGCCTGCATCACGCGATGCCCGCCAGGGCGAGCGGTTTCTGCGTCTACGACGACCCGGCCGTCGCGATCGCGTGGCTGCTCGAGGAGCGGGCCGAGCGGATCGCCTACGTCGACGTGGACGTGCATCACGGCGACGGCGTCCAGGCGATCTTCTGGGAGGAGCCCCGCGTCCTGACGATCTCGATCCATCAATACGACCCCGGGTGGTTCTTCCCGGGGACCGGCGCGATGGCGGAGCGAGGAGGCCCGCGGGCCGAGGGTTCGGCGATAAACCTGCCGCTACCCCCCGAGACCGGTGACGAGGCGTGGCTCGAAGCGTTCCGGACGGTGATCCCGCCGGCCGTGGAGCGGTTCCGCCCCGACGTCCTGGTGACCCAGCTCGGGTGCGACACCCACGCCTCCGATCCGCTCGCCCAGCTCCGTCTGACGACCCGGACCTACCGCGAGTGCGCGAAGGAGCTGCACGAGCTCGCCCACCGAGCCGCCTCCGGTCGTTGGGTCGCGACCGGCGGCGGCGGCTACCAGTGGGCGCGCGTCGTCCCGCGCGCCTGGACTCTCTATTTCGCGGAGATGATCGACGCCCCGGACGATCTGCCAGACGAGCTGCCCGCGGGATTCATCGAGGAGGCGGAGCGACGAGCCGGGGGTCCGATCCCCGCGACGTTCTCCGAACCCGACCTCGGGCCCGGACCGGCCGACGACGCTGCCCGCACCGTCGCCGAACAGGTCCGTCGTATCGTCCTCGAGCCATGAACTCGCGAACGAAGCTCGTCTGCACGCTGGGGCCGGCGAGCGCGACGCCCACGATGGTTCGAGGCCTCGTCGAGGCGGGGGCGTCGGTCTTCCGCATCAACTGTTCGCACGGCACGCCGGACGATCACGTTCGCGGCGTCTCGATCGTGCGCGAGGTGGAAGCGTCGACGGGCCTCGCGCTGGCCATCGTCGCCGACCTGCCGGGGCCGAAGGTTCGCCTCGCCGACGTGGATCCCGATCCGTTCCTGTTCCGGGCAGGGCAAGGATTCGAGCTCCGTCCGGGAGGCGCTGGGGACGTCAACGGGGCCGCGAGCACCTATCCGGGGCTCGCCGGGGATCTCCGCGAAGGGGACCGTATCTTGCTCGCCGACGGCGCCGTGGAGCTCACGGTCGTCGGGATCGTCGGCGACGTCGTGCACACCGAGTGCGTGCGCGCCGGGGCGGTGCGCAGCCATCAGGGGGTGAACGTCCCGGCGGAGCGCCTCGGTCTCCCGCCCGTTTCCGACCGGGACCGGGAGACGCTGCACCGCGTCCTCGAGCTGGGGGTGGACCTGGTGGCCCAATCGTTCGTCCGGGACCCGTCCGACGTCGAGCAGCTCCGGAAGGCGATGGGCGATCGGCCCGTGCCGATCGTCGCGAAGATCGAGACACGTCCCGCGGTCGAGGACTTCGAGCGGATCCTGAAGGTGGCCGACGCGGCGATGGTTGCCCGTGGAGACCTGGGCGTGGAGCTGCCGATGGAGGAGATCCCGCTCGTGCAGAAGCGGCTCCTCCGCGCGGCGCAGATCGCCAGCCGCCCGGTGATCGTGGCCACGCAGATGCTCGAGTCGATGATCCGGTCGCCGCGTCCCACCCGCGCGGAGGCGAACGACGTCGCCACCGCCGTCCTGGACGGCGCCGACGCGATCATGCTCTCGGGCGAGACCGCGATCGGCGAGTATCCCTTCGAGGCTGCATCCGCCGCGACGCGGATCGCGCGGGCCGTGGAATCTCAGGGCGCGGAGTACCGCGCGGCGCAGCCGCCCTGCATGCACGCGGGGGAGGCCGCCGCCGTCGCCCACGCCGCCGCCTCGATCGTCGAGGGCGACTCCGACGTCGTGGCGATCACGTGTTACACGACCACCGGGCGCACCGCGGCGCTCCTCTCCGAGGAGCGTCCCCGCGTGCCGATCCACGCGTTCATCCCCGACGCGGAGGTCCGGCGGGCGAACGGGCTCCTGTGGGGCGTGGAGACGCACCCCGCGGGCCGGCCGGAGGACACCGACCAGATGATCGCGATGATGGACGAGGCGCTGCGTGCCGCAGGGCTGGTCGACGAGGGAGACTCGGTCGTCATGGCAGCGTCCATGCCCGCCGGGCGAACGACCACGAACATGCTCAAGGTGCACCAGGTCGGCTTGATGGAGGTCTGAGAGCAGGAAAGGGCAAACGGCCGTTGTACCGTGTTCCCGTCGCGCGTACCGTGGCCGTATGTCGCTGAGGTCCCCGAACGAGATCCCGGGCCGTCCGACGAGCGTGCTCGTGCCCACCTACAGCGACAACGAGAACCCCGGCACGAAGGCGCAGCGACGCAGGCTCGCCGTGGAGTGGCGTCGGCGGAACCCCTCCTGGTGGCAGCGGCTGCTCCGCCTGAAGTTACCTCCCCCCGCCGACTGATCCCGGCGCCTCCGGCTCTCCGAGCGCTCGCAGCATCCGATCCTCGAGCCACGTCAAGTAGGCGTAGACCTGGAACGCGTCGTGGTTCGCGTCGCCCTCCGGATAGTCCTCCTCCGTCGCCTCCTCGGTGATGTCGATCCGCGTTCCCAGGAGGAGCCGGAAGTCGTTCACCGCCCCCATCCAGACGAGGAGCTCCTCATCGGAGAGCTCCGACGCCTCCACCGTTCGCTCCACCGTGTCGATCGCCGCGAGCTTCCCGTTGCGCGGCCCGTCGCCGAGGTTCGTCTCGAACTCGAGGCTCCGAAGCGGGTCGTCCTTGTACGCGGCCGGGAACAGCCGCGCGACCGACGGATCGCTCGATGGATCCTCCGACTCCAGGAGGTCGCGGGACTGACGGCAGAGCTCCCGGAGCAGCTCGCGCTCCCCGGCTCCGAGGCCGACGACGAATCGATCGCGTCGTCGTCGGAACGGGCGCGCCACGGTCATGCGTCCTTCTGAAGCGTTGCCCACAGGCCGTGCGCGTGCAGGCGGGCGACGTCGAGCTCCGCTTTCTCCCGAGGGCCGGAGGAGACGACCGCCTTGCCCTTCGTGTGGACGTCCCACATGAGCCGCTCCGCCTTCTCGCGGGGGTATCCGAACAGCCGCATGAACACCCAGGTGACGTAGCCCATCAGGTTGATCGGGTCGTTCCAGACGATCACGATCCACGGGAGGTCCGGCTCATGGACCTCCTCGCCCGTCGGGCGGTCCACCTTCACGGGCGCTGTCCCGATGCTCATCGATGTCATCTCTCGGGGGGGTCGTAGTGGCCGGCGCGACGGACCCGCCGTACCCCCCAACGGTACAGGGGTGGCGTCGCGATCCGGAAGAGCTGCAAGGGACTCAACCAACGGGGGATCGAGTACTCGGGGGCGATCTCATCGCGGACCACCTTGACGATCGCGTCGGTGACCGTGCCCATCTCGAGCACCGCCCAGTCCGGCAGATCGCCCTGTGGGAAGCCCTCCGTATCGACGAAGCCCGGGTTGACCGAGGTCACGTGGACGTTCCGGCCTTCCGTCTCGTAGTTCATCGCCTCCGAGAACGCCACGACCGCGTGCTTCGTCGCGCCGTAGATCGCGTTGCCCGGTGTCGCGAAGCGACCCGCCATCGATCCGAGGTTGATGACGTGTCCCCTCCCGCGGGCGAGCATGCTCGGGAGGAACGCACGGGTGCCGAACATCACGCCGAGGACGTTCAGCCGGACGTGCTCCTCGATCCGGTCGTAGTCGAGCTTCGTGAACTCGCCGCCGCCGCGCATCCCCGCGCTGTTGACCAGGACGTCGGTCGGGCCGAAGACTTCCTCGGTCACCACGCGGAGGGTCTCGAGCTGATCCGGGCGGGTGACGTCGCACGTGGCGGCGAGCGCCCGCCCCCCGTCCTTCTCGATCCGGGCGACGATCCCGTCCAACCGCTCGGTGCGCCGAGCCGCTAGAACGACGCGAGCTCCTTCCTTCGAGAACGCGAGGGCCGCCGCCTCGCCGATCCCCGACGAAGCGCCGGCGATCACGATCACGGCCTTCTCGATGTTCAGCAGGACCCCCTCGATACGATGGTGATGCCTTGGACGTTATCGGAGCCCACGCCAGCCGTCTGCCGGTGCTCGACGAGCGCTGGGACCCACGGCCGTACCCGCGCGAGGAGCTGGCGCGTGCACTGATGGCCGGCGGCGTCGCCGGGCCGGCCGGTCATCCCCATCACAACGTGTTCGGGAACATCCGGATGCTTGTCGAGCACGACCCGGACAAGCTGTTCGGACTGTCGAACATGCCGGAGCCGTTCCGGTTCGAGGACATCGTCCGGATCGTCGGCGAAGCGTCCGGCGTTCCGATCGACGCGCTCGCGACCGAGGGCTCGCCCGACATCGACGCCGGCGCCGTGCTGGATGCCTGCGAGGCCATGGGGGAGCGGCTGGCGGAGGCCGCGCGCCGCCGCGAGCGGGTACTGTTCGCCACGGGGCATCCCGGAGATCTCGATCCGCTGTACGTGTCGATCGCGGAACTTGCGGCGGCGCGCGGCGCGAGGATCGTCCGTCCGGCGGAGGGCGTTTCTTGGAGCGACGTGCGCGCCGGACACGATTGGACGATCGCGTACCACGGTGCTGTGGGGATGGTGACGGACGGCACGCGTCCCCGACACACGCACCGACCGGAGGCGATGCAGCGGATGCTCGAGGAGGACCGCCCCGATCTCGTCGTCGCCGATCACGGATTCGCGGGCGCCGCGATCGAGGCCGGTGTCGAAACGCTCTCTATCGCGGACGTGAACGATCCTGCGCTCATCGTCGCGAAGGCACAGGGCCGCACCGAGGTCGTGGTCGTCCTCGACGACCACGTGCCACCGGAGGCCTACTGGCCCTGCCTCCAGGCGATCGCTGGAAGCTTGTGACTTCCCGCCATCGACTGCGCCGGCGGGATCCTCCCGAGCCGTAGATATCCGGACGCCCTTGGTCGGCCGGATCCCTCTCATCGCGTTCGCCGCCGGCTTCCTCGGGTTCGGTGTGTTCGGCTTGGTGTCCTCGATCACCGAAGGAGCTTGGGCCGGTCTTGGGACCGCAGCCATCTTCTCCCCATCTGGTTTCGGGTCATGGCGGGTGGCGACCGCGAGGCTCCCTTCTCGAGGGCGACACATCCGAAATCCGTAGCTACTCCAGGACGACCCGAGCCCTCGTATCAGAGGTCGACCGATTCGATGTCGGTTCCCGGCACGCAGCATCGATCTGTGGCTGCTCCACTCGTTCCGGAAGATCACGGTCAACCGTGGTTGAGAGGGGCATTGGGCTCTGTGGCCAGTAAGCATCACGGAACGAAGGCCGACGTGCTCGTCGAGCAGCGCAACGTGGTGGTGCGCTTCCGGCGAGGAGAACACCTGATGGAGGCCCTCCTCGGCGGCTCTGAAGGTCCGAAACGACAAGAAGTCCTCTGGCACAAAGATCCACGCGAGGGGCGCAGAAACCAGGGCTATCCGACCTCGATGGCCCTGGGGTACCATCGCTCGACCACATGGTGATGCCAGAACCCTTCACCGAGGCTCGGCTGCTGACCGCGAACGAGGTCGCGGATCTGATGCGCGTGTCCAGGATGACCGTCTACCGATTGATCAAGTCCGGCGAGATGCCCTCGCTCCGCGTGGGCAAGGGCTATCGCTTCCGAGAGGAAGACGTCCACGACTACCTGAGGGGGCGCTACACGGAGGCCGGCTGACGCCGGCCGATGCAGGGCTCCTGACACACGCCAAGCCGACCTCCGCGAAGGGCGGAGGGGAGCGATGAACGAGCACGACCGGCTCGTCGACCGGGCCGCACGCGAAGCGCGGGCCGTTCTGTTCGTCGGCGGGCTCGATTCCGGGAAGAGCTCGATGGCTCGCGCGACGGCGGCGTTCGCGCTCCGGATGGGGAGGTCCGTCGCCTACCTCGACGCCGACGTCTCCCAGAAGACCGTGGGTCCGCCCGGGACCGTCGGGCTGAAGCACATCCGCGAGCCGGACGACCTCACGCACGAACGCATGGCCGTGGCCGATGCGTTGGGGTTCGTGGGGTCGACATCGCCGCAAGACCACCTGCTCCCGCTTGTGGGCGCGCTCGCGCGCCTGCGCGAACGCGCCCACGACCAGGGCGCCGACCTGGTGGTCGTGGATACCGGCGGCGAGGTGTCGGGGATCCGGGGCCAGCTCGTGAAGTACTACAAGGTGGACACGTTGGAGCCCGATCTCGTGGTCGCGCTTCAACGCGGCGAGGAGCTGGAGCCGATCGTCGGGGTCGTCGAGCGGTTCTTCGGCGTGGAGGTCGTTCGCCTCGGCATCCACCCAGCCGTGGTCCCCACCACGGTTGACGAGCGGATGGCGCAGCGTGAGGAAGCTATGCGCAGGTACTTCGACCGGCCGCTCCAGCGGTTCCGGGTTCGCCCCACGGTCTTCATGCCGACCTTGCCGCCGCTGTTCGACTTGTCGCAGCTCGATCGTCTGCTCGTGGGCCTGTCGGACGGCGAAGGCGGCTTCACCGGGATCGGCTACCTCGAGCCCGTGTCAGGGAACGGGGGCCTCCGCCTGATCTCGCCGGTGGCAGACCCGCCCAAAGCGCTTAGACTGGGCTCCGTTCGTCTGGAGGAGAGCTTCCGAGCGAAGCGGGTCGACCTCCGGAACCTCTTCGGAACCGAATGAAAGGCCTCGATCTTTGCCGTCACTCGTGAAGAAGCGCCGGAAGAAGATGCGCAAGAAGAAGCACAAGAAGCTGCTCAAGCGCACCCGGCACCAGCGCCTGAAGCTGGGCAAGTAGCGGCGGGAGCCTCGGCGTGGACACGCCGAATCGCGGGAGAGCCGTCCGAACCATCGCGGTGGTGGCAGTGCTCCTCTCCGCATGTGAAGGCGACCCGGCGGGATCGACGGCGGGGTCGAGGGACATCACGTTCGAGTCCACCGACGGCGTGACGCTCGCCGGCCGTCTGTTCGGTCCGGACGAGGGCTCCGCGGGCGTCGTGCTCGCACACATGTCCCCCTCCGACCAGAGCGCCTGGTACTTCTTCGCGGACCGACTGGGCCGGCGCGGTTACCGGGTCCTGACGTTCAACTTCCGCGGCTACTGCCCGGGCGGTGACGCGGGCTGCTCCGAGGGTGAGAAGAACCCCGCCTCGATCTGGCAGGACGTGGAGGGCGCCGTCGAGGCGCTCCGGAGCGAAGGGGCGACGCGGATAGGGCTCGTCGGTGCCAGCATGGGAGGGACCGCATCGCTCGTGGTCGCGTCGGAGGAAGGGAAGGGTGTGGACGTCGTGATCACGCTCTCGGCACCTCCTGCCTTCGAAGGGCTCGACGCGGGGGCTGACGTGCTCGCCGAGGTGACGGCAGCCAAGCTCTTCATCGCCGGGCACGAGGACGTCGGCGCGGTGCAGGCCGTGGACACCTTCTACGCGCAGAGCCTGCAACCGAAGCGCCCGCTGATCCTCACGACCGGCGATCACGGGACGGACATCATCACGGGCAACCAGGCAGGGATCGCGAGCACGGAGATGATCGGGTGGCTCGAGCGTTATCTCCCCGTCTCGACGCCTGACTCCGGGCCGGGGTTCGGATGACCCGCCCGATCGTCTTCCTGACCGACTACGGGCGGAGCGACTCGTTCGTGGGCATCTGCCACGGCATCATGGCGAGGATCGCGGCGGACGCACGGATCATCGACCTCACCCATTCGGTTCCACGCCAGGACGTGCTGCGTGGAGCGGTGGAGCTCGCGCGCGCGGTCCGGTACATGCCTCAGGGCGCGGTCTACGTCGCGGTCGTGGACCCCGGGGTCGGGTCGGACCGGCGCGCCGTGGCGGCGGCCGCGGGCGCGTCGCTGCTGGTGGGACCGGACAACGGACTGCTCTCCCTGGCATGGGAGACGCTCGGAGGCGTCGACGTCGCCGTGGAGATCGAGAGCGAGGACGTCGTGCTGGCGCCCGTGTCGCGGACGTTCCACGGCCGGGACATCTTCGCGCCCGCCGCCGCTCACCTGGCGGCCGGCATGCCTCTCGAAGACCTCGGACCCCCCGTCGACGTCGCTACCCTGGATCATCTGGAGGTGCCGGGTCCGATGGTGGCGGACGGCGCCGTGGGCGCCCGGGTGACGGCGACGGACGGCTTCGGGAATGTGCAGCTGAACGCCACCGAAAGCGATCTGGACGCTGCCGGCGTCGCCGGCGGCCGGGTCCTCGTCGTGAACGGCCGGCGCCTGCCCCGCGCGGGGACGTTCGCGGAGCTGCCCGAACGAGAGCCCGGGTTGATCGTGGACTCGGAAGGACACCTCGCCATCGTGGTGAACCACGGGAACGCGGCCGGGCTGCTCGGCCTGGCCGCCGGCGACACCGTCGTGGTGGAGGCTCCCTAGGGGGGCGGGCTCGGCAGCTGGCCGGGGCTGGTCGGGCCCGGCAGAGGTCCGTGATCCTGGCCCGCGAGCTGCAGCTGCCAGATGGTGGCGCCGACGAGCAGAGAGAACAACACCAGCAACACGATCAGGGTCGGGCGTCGCACCGCTAGCGGCTCACCGCGCCGCTCGTCCTGCCGACGCGAGGGCGAGCTCCGCCCGTTCCCGCATCCGCACCATCGTGGCCGCGAGGCGATCGGCGTGTCCCAGCGCGGGCCGCAGATCCACCTCGAGCGACACAGCGCCCTCGAACCCCGAACCCACGAGGTCCTCGAGGAACGCGTCCAGTTCGAGCACACCGTCTCCCGGGGGTAGGTGGGAATCCCATCCCTTCCCGGCGTTGTCGGAGAGGTGCACGTGCCGGAGGCGGGGTCCGAAGAGCCGGCGGACCTCGATCAGATCGTGCTTCGCCACGGCTGCGTGGGAGGTGTCGAGCACCAGGTGATGGAGGCCCTCGAGCGCTTCGAGGTCCTGGTTGGAGTGGAACGTAACGTCCCTGCCGGCCACGCGGACCGGGAACATGTTCTCCACGGCTACGGCGACGCCGGTCCGTTCCTCGACGCCGGGGAGGTCCTCGACGAGCCAGCGACGGAACGCCCGCTGCCAGCGATAGGGCGGGTGCACGACCACCACCGGGATCCCCGCGTCCGCCGCCACCTCCACCGTGCGATCGATCTTCCCGACGGGGTCCGTGCCCCAGACCTTCCTCGTCAACAGCAGGCACGGAGCGTGCAGGGCTCCCACAGTCAGCCCGAACTCCTCGGAGAGCGCACCGATGCTCGCCGGATCCTGGCTCTCGGGGTCCTTGGTCACCATGACCTCGACGCCGCGATAGCCGCACTCGGCGGCGAGCCGGAAGGTCCAGGACAGCGGCCGCGCGAAGAATGAGGCCGACGAGAAGAGGACGGGCGGGGAAGCCATCGCTTCCGATGCTACCGGCCGAAGCTCAGGCCGGGACGCACGAGGACGTGCGTATCCTGGTGGACCATGTGGGTCTTCCCGCTCACCGCGGCGGTGGTCGCGCTCGCGTTCGCGGGGTCGCTGGGCCGGCGTTTCGCTCGGAGCCGGCGGATCTACCTGGCCCTGTGGTGCGGGGCGCTGCTGATGTACGGGGTCGCTTCGCTGGCGGTCGCGGCCGGCGCCGCCGCCGGCTGGAGCCGGACGCTGTTCGAGGCGTACTGGATCCTGGGCGCCGTGCTCAACGTCCCGCTGCTCGCCGCCGGTGAAGTGCACCTGCTCGGCCGAGGCTGGGTGATCGACGTGGTCGTGTGGGCCGCCTTGGCGTTCGTGTTCGCCTACACGATCGCGGTGACGCGAGGGGCACCCGTTGATCCGGCCCCGCTCGCGGAGCAGCTGCCGTCAGGCAAGGAGGTCTTCGGCGACGGCTCGGCCGCTCACCGCCTCCCGCAGTTGATCTCGATCCCCTCGTATCTGATCCTCGTCACGGGCGCGGTGTGGTCGGCGTGGCGCATGCGTGGCCGGCCCGATCTCCGCGACCGCTTCGTCGGGACGCTTCTCGTGGCGGGGGGCGCGACGATCACGGCCGCCGCTGGCTCGGCGTTCGCGGCGGTGGGGAACCTGTCGGCGTTCTCCCTCGCGTTGCTCGCCGGTGTGGCCGTGATGTTCGCGGGCTTCCTGAGGGCGACGCGCTCCCGACCGACGCCGGAACGGAGCGAACTCCCCGCGCACTGAGTCTAGAGATGGACGACTCCTCGGACGGTGAGCGCCACGCCGACCACGCCGACCACGGCCGCCGAGAGCACCGTCGGGTCCCCCGCCCGGAAAGCGCCGCAACGGACCCTCCGCCGTGGCTCGCAACGTCGCCTCGCGGACGTCGAGTGGGGCGGATC
>JALZDC010000273.1 GCA_030862755.1 Actinomycetota bacterium | reverse complement strand
TGGCGTAGCCCATGGCGCGCAGGAGCACCGTGACGGGCAGCTTGCGCTTGCGGTCGATGCGGACGTAGACGCGGCCCTTCTTGTCGATCTCCAGCTCGAGCCAGGAGCCGCGCGCCGGCATCAGGTTCCCGATGAACACCTGCTTCTCGATGTCCTTGGGCTCCATCAGGTAGGCGCCCGGGGAGCGCACGAGCTGGGTGACCACGACGCGCTCGGTGCCGTTGATCACGAACGTGCCGCGGTCGGTCATCCACGGGAAGTCGCCCATGAAGACCGACTGCTCGCGGATCTCGCCGGTCTCGCGGTTGATGAAGCCGACGGTGACGGTGAGCGGACGGGCGTACGTGAGGTCTTTCTCGCGACACTCCTCCAGCGAAGCGACGGGATCGTCGAAGTGGAACTCGCCGAACTGCACCGCCAGGTTGCCGGTGTAGTCCTCGATGGGGGAGATGTCGTCGATCGTCTCGCGCAGTCCTCCCCGTTCGGGATCGACCAGCCAGTTGAACGACTTCTTCTGGATGTCGATCAGATTGGGGACATCGAGGATCTTGTCCAGCCGCGCGAAGCTGCGGCGGGTGCGGGGAGCGTCAACGGAAGCCAAGACGGCGACTCCTCAGGGGGCTTCGGGGGACGAGAGGGCAACACGCTGGCGAGAGGGCTCGACACCACGCAAGCGCGACCAGCCAAGATAGCACAGGGGAAGGCGTACCCCTGTGAGGGGCGCTCGACGCTCACGGACCCCGCCCGGCCCGGGTCCCGTATGCGGCGGGAGGGGCGCGGTGGTCGGCTGCGACTATCGGCCGAGTGCCTGCAAGTGTAGCGGTACCCGCAAGTCCAGGCTGCCGGTCATCCGAGGAAATGCGAACCATTGGCCCGTGGGGCCGACGATCTTGCCGTCCTGCTAATCGTTGATCCGCTCCCCGAAGTACCAGACGCTCCCGTCCCCGCGCTGAGCGTAGTAGTCATGCGTGTGCTCGACGAGCTCGCCGCCCTCGTATTACCTGACCTCCACGATCGCGACCGGGACCTCCGCCACGCGCCGGGTCTTCTCGAGCACGCGCGACTGGACTCGGACCGCGGAGCCGCCCTCGCTGCCTTCGCACACCGTGAGGGGAACGGAAGCGAGCGGAACCAAGGGGTGGTCGACCTCTTCCGAGCTCACTCCCCGGCCTCGTCCTCCTCCCCGGCCTCGTCCTCCTCGTCGTCGTCACGGTCGCGCTCCACACCGACGACGCCGTAGCGCGCGTCCAGCAGCACCTCGCTCGTCGATCCGTCAGCACGTGCCACCTCGACCTCCCAGGCCGCACCGTCGTCGGAATCGCGCTCGACTCCGGTGACTCTTCCATCTCCCGTGTGGGCGAGTGCGGCAGCGCGCGCCTGCTCCGCGGCGGCGCCTGTCACCGACTCCTCGTGGTCGTCGCCTCCCGCCGCCCAGGCGACCCCGCCGGCGGCGAGGGCGGCGACGAGGACGCCGGCGCCGACCTTGATGAAGCGTGCACGCATTCCGTCGTCTCCTTTGGTCCGCTTTGGCGGCGAACGTAGCAACGGGCACATGAGACCACGATGAGAGCGTCGCCGTCCCCGGGTGGCGTGGTCCTCTAGTACCGCCGGCGGAGCCGGAAGCCGAGGGTCACCAGCCCGAGGAGGGCGGGAACGCCGAGCGCGAGCGGGAGTATCCCCCGCGAATTCAGGGTCCTCCGCTCCGCGACGGCGACATGGATCGTCGACCCCGTCGTCGGAGGGGGCGCTGGGCCACTCTCGGGAAGGACGGCGACGTAGACGCCGAAGCTCCCCCCGTTGACGGCCTGCATCCGCCAGGTGATGGTGGTGGACGCGCCTGCGGCGATCGGGTCGAGGTAATAGGTGCGCTGGGAGGACCAATCCTCGGGATCCACGTAAACGCCATCGCGGAGGCTGAGGACGTTGAGGTGGGCGATCAGCCCGCTGGCGGCCGTGGAGCCGCGGTTGGTGATCGTCGACCGGAAGCCGAACCCGTGACCGAGCTCGGTCGAGATGCGAGCGCGGTCGACGGTCACGGAGACGGGCGCCGCCGCATCTGCGACGCGCGCGGCGGCCGGGATCAGCAGCGCGGTGACCAGCCCGACGAGAACCGTCCGGGCAGCACGCCGCCGGCTCATCCCCGGACGCCTCCTACGAGCCGGAGGAAGCGCCCGCACAGAATCGGCGCGGCGGCTGCGAACACGACGGCCGCGGCGATTGGAGAGGCAAGCCAGGAGATGTCCTCGCTCCACGCATGGCCGCTGACGAGGATCTTGCCCACGAACTCCTCGCCGGCGGTCATTGGGTTCAGGCGCAGGAGCAGATCGCCGGCCCATCCTTGCCGGGCGCTCCCGGGCAGCTGGGTCGGCGCGAAGAGGGCGAGCAGCACGAACAGGCTCACCGAGAGGCTGACGCGATTCGAGCCGGCGAAGA
>JALZDC010000269.1 GCA_030862755.1 Actinomycetota bacterium | reverse complement strand
GCGGAAGATACGCGAGCGTGGACTGCGCGCCGGTCACCATCGGTGATCACGTTTTCATCGGTCCGCGCGCGCTCGTCATGATCGGCGTGACGATCGGCGACCGAGCCGTCATCAGCGGTGGCGCGGTCGTTGTTGACGACGTCCCACCGTTGACGGTCGTGGGTGGTGTTCCGGCCAAACCCATCGGCCACGTCGAGATCGGAGACGGCGACGTGCGGCGCGTCTTTCCCCGGCACGATGACGGCGGCCGGTAGCGCTCAGTTCTCGTGCATCTCGACCACTAGGAGCGATGGACGGAGAGGTGCTGGCGCGTGAGCTCGATCTCCACCTGACGACCTCCTCGACGATGGAGAGGGTGCGGATCTTCAGCCGCCCTGTCCGGCTGGCGAGGGATGCCTCTTCGATTGTCTGGATGACGCCGAAGAAGAGGTTGAAATCGAGAGCTGCCAGGAGGGCGCCTCGAACTGCGTCAACAACTGCAATGGCAAATGCAGGAACGGAGCCAAGTGTGAGCACGCGTACTGCTCGAACTTCTCGTTCACTCGCAACTGCTGGTCCGAGACTTAACTCTTATACGTCACTTGGGAGGCCGACGTGAGCGACTCACCGACCGACTCTCCGATCGGCGACGTTTGGGCGGACTATTACAGGCGATCCCCCCGAGCCCGGCGGATGCACGAAATGCTCGTCGAGTGGGGCGACCGCGAAGGAGAGCCGGCGTCGATCGTCATGAGGTCGATGCACGGGTCACTCTTCGGTGGTAGATGGAAGAGTTTTGACGAGGTGTCGGCCGAGACCGGTTTGCCGGAGCAGCTGTGTGAATCTCTCTGGCGGGACGGCTTGCGGGCGATCGTCAGGGACTGGAAGGCGTCACCCGAGGCACAGGAGGCGCGATCGATTAAGGAGGCATATCTGCGCGGCGAGACAGTTGACGAGATCGTGGCCGCTGGACATGACCGGGCCGTGGTCGAGGAGGTGATTGATACCTACGAGAGGTGCGGGCGGGGCCGCCATTCTACTGACTCGCGGTAGCAGCGCTTGAAGGGGCCTCTTTGTATACACCTATGCTCAAGCCGTCGTGGCTCCCTGAGCAAGCGTCTCACCGAAGAGTCTCTCGAACGGGGATATCCGACCACCATGAGGGGCCCCAACCCCGACGCCACGAAGATCTCCAACACGGACATCAGTTCAGCCATAGTGTTTAGGCTCCCGAGACGACGGCCAGACGAACGAACGAGCCAGAAGACCGGCCCGTGGTTCCGTTCTCGAGCGACCTGGGCGAACCGAAACACGCGCGCGGAGCCGATCGAAGTCTGTTCGGGCGGTTCACGATCGCAAGGATGCCATGACAAGCCCGAGCGAATTCGGAAGGAGGAACGGGCCTGGCTCGAACGTCGGCCGAATGTCCGGGCCGTGCTGTTGCGAGAGCGTCCTTGCGCTACGGACGACTACGGCACGGTTGCGACGTTCAAGCACGGGATGTCCAGGAGCACTCGCTCAGGTCGAAGCGAGCCCCGCGGCGTGCAGGCATCACCCGAACACGCTCGACGACGAGGCGTACAAGCTCACGGCGCTGGCCGAGGTCCGCGTCAGCTCACACGCGGTGCGGCTCGGGATGAAGGACGATTCGCTGCTTGCTCTCGCGATCAACCTGGCTGCGAAGACGCTCCACCTCCCGTTCCAACCTTGTCCGGATCGAGCGGTACCGGCGTTGGCCGATGGCGCCGCGCACGTAGAACTCGTCGTCGAGGGTCTGCAGACGGCTCTGCGCTGATCCCAGCGCCGAGAGCGCTCGGCCAAGCGATCCATCGTCGGCCGGTCCGGACTGGGCGAGAACCGTCTCCCGAAAGGCCGGCGTCGTGAGTAGCTCCAGGACGCGCCCGGGCGACCAGATCGTCAACGGGCTGGGCGACAATGGTCAGCTGGTGGCCGGGGCGGCGGCCCGCGCACACGTAGCGCTTCGTATGGTCGTCCCGAGGGCGGGAGATCATTCGACCGCCACAGAGGCCGCAGAAGATGACGCCTATGAGGAGGTACTTCGTCGGCGTGTTCCCCATGGTGAGCCGCTCAGGGTTCAGGAGCACGGCCCGAACGTGGTCCCACGTGCGGCGGTCGATAGCCCCTTCCCAGACGGGCGGGCGTCCGCGCGCCCAGCACCCTCCCGCGTGGATCGGCGTCGTGCTCCCTGACGCTACCGGTCTGGCCGAGGCGCTTCTGGGACTGGATGGGTTCCGTGTCCTGGCGGTCGCCGAAGAGCCCGGCGAGGTGGTCATCACGGTCGAGACGACGGCCGCCGTGGTCGGCTGCGATCGGTGTGGCACCCGGGCCGAGGCACACGACCGCATGCCCGTCGACGTCCGCGACCTCATGTGCTTCGGACGACCGGCACGGCTGCGATGGATCAAGCGGCGGTGGCGCTGTGTCGAGGCCGACTCGACGCCCGCACGTGGACCGAGCACTCCGGCCACTTCGACACCCAGGCCGTGCTGACCCGCCGGGCCGGCGCGGAGGCGTGCCGT
The DNA here is from genome assembly GCA_030862755.1 of Actinomycetota bacterium. Classification (GTDB taxonomy): domain Bacteria; phylum Actinomycetota; class UBA4738; order UBA4738; family HRBIN12; genus JAJNBA01. The sequence goes on along the minus strand of JALZDC010000269.1, from coordinate 89 downwards.
CAGGTGGGCGAGGAGGCGAGACCCGTCTCGAGGGTGGCGAGGGAGCTCGGCGTGTGCTGGTGGACGGTGATGAACGCCGTGATTGAGCA
>JALZDC010000262.1 GCA_030862755.1 Actinomycetota bacterium | reverse complement strand
GTCGAGGTGATGCTGATCCTCGGGCTCGCGGTGATCGTGGCCGGCGGCTCCATCGGGGAAGGAACGAACGGTTCGGCTTCCCAGGGGTCTGGCATCTGGTCGATCATCCGCTGGCCCGTCGGCCTCGCCCTGGTCACGCTCGCGATGACGATCATCTTCAAGGTGATTCCCAACCGACGTCAGCCACAGTTCTCCTGGCTGCTCTCGGGCACTAGCGTCTCGGTGGCCGTGTGGGTGGTCGCCACGGTCCTCCTGGGACTGCTCTACGAGCACGCCACTCTGCTCGGGGAGTCGTACGGCCCGCTGCTGGGGATCATCGCGCTGCTCATCTGGGGATACGCGACGGGCGCCGCGGTCCTGTTCGGGCTCGCCTTCGCCGCTCAGCTGGAAGCCGAGCGAGCGGCGGAGCGGGAGCCGGCACGGGCGACGTAGACTCCCCCTATCTGCAGTGATGCAGGCGGGGCGGTAGCTCAGTCGGTCAGAGCAGCGGACTCATAATCCGTCGGTCGCAGGTTCGAGGCCTGCCCGCCCCACGATCAACCGTCCTGATCCGACTGCTTCTCTGTCGCCGGTTCCCTCGGACGAGGAGCGCCGCATGCTGGCCCTGACACACTCGGGACGATGGATGCTCCACGCGACCTCCCGACCGGCTACCGGCTCCGACCGCCGAGGGTCGATGAGGCATCGGATGTCGACCGACTCTCGGCCGTAGCCGATGCGGCGGTCGGCACTCCTCCTGCTCAGTGAGGATCTGATCCGAGAGTTCTGGGCCCGGCCCCGGTTCCTCCTCGAGACCGACGCGTGGGTCGTGGAGCGTGAGCGTGACGTCGTCGGGTACGCGGAGGCCTGGGACGAGGAGCCATCGAGGGCTCCCGCTCCTGACACGAGCGCTTGCGGCCAGTGCTCGCCGGTTCCGCCACCCGGATGAGATGGATCAGCCCGCCTTTCCGCAGTCGGGCTGGTCCGTGCATCTGTGCGAGTCGCTCGCTGGCGACCCGGGAATGCCGATCAGGGTCGGTGCAGCTGGCCCCGCACCGCGCCGGCGGGGAAATCGGTCGTGTGGACGTTCACGTAGTACTGGCGCGGATGGCGCTTGATCGCCGTCAGGAGCTGTTGGTCGGCCACCGACACACAGCCCGCCGAGGTGCCCGTCGCGTCCGGCGCGGTCAGTGGCACGACGATCGGACCCGCCACGCCGGCCCGCCCGCGATGAACGTGCGCGCCCGTCGCCGGGAGCAAGATGTCGTCGACCACGATCGCGAAGCACAGTCGGCCTCGTGCCGGATGCACGATGACGGTCGACAGGCCGGTCCCGTCCAAATCGCCGATGGGGACCTCGCGCTCTCCTGTCAACCGAGCCAGGCGCACGGCCGGTCGGCCGGCCTGGGCCGTCGGGCTTCCCTCGGCCAGCACGGCAGTCGCGAGTATCGCCGCGCCCGTGAGCGCGACGATCCCGAGGCGGAACGTTCTGGAACGCATGACTCCCTCCCTTCGCCCCCTGTTCGGGGGCCTATCGGTAGATCACTCGGCCTTCCTCCCGAATCCTTCCTCCGGACCGAAGACGGCAGCCCGGATCCCGCTTCCCGCGGTCAGGCACGAAAAGTGGAAAGTACACGAGAAGGGTCTACGAACGGCGGCACGGTCTGGTTCGAGGGTAGGGCGGCGGCGGCCGACGTCTAGGATGCTCGCGTGCTGAGGACTCTCAAGGACAGGCTAGCGAAGAGGATCGTGCGGCTGAGCCTCCTCGCCGACGCGGCGGACCGGCAGGCAGGGTCGGTGCCCGATCTCGATCGAACGGTCAGCGTCGATACGGAGTGGGGTCCCCTGTTCATCGACGCCGCTGACGAGGTGATCCGGCCGGCCATCGCCCATCAGGGCGTCTGGGAACCGGGTGAGACCGCGCTCCTCCTCGGGTGGCTCGCTCCCGGGATGACGTTCGTCGACATCGGCGCGCATGTCGGCTACTACACGGTCCTGGCCGCACGGCGAGTGTCTCCCGGTGGCCTCGTCTTCGCGTTCGAGCCGAGCCCGCGGAACTACGAGCTGCTCCTGGCCAACGTGTGGCGCAACGAGCTCAACAACGTCGTCTGTTTCCCGTGGGCGGTCTCGGACCACACGGGCTTCGTCGATCTGTTCATGGACGAGCGCAACACGGGGGACAACAGGCTCTTCCAGGGCGACCGAGGGCCGGGGGTGGGCGTCCGCGCGGTCGCCCTCGACGCCCTCCCGTCGATCCGTCCACCGATCGACGTCGTGAAGATCGACGTTCAGGGGGCGGAAGAGGCGGTGATCGAGGGGATGAAGCACCTGCTGTCGCGTTCGCCGAACGCGCGGATCACGCTCGAATACTGGCCCTTCGGGCTCCGCGCGCTCGGCCGCGACGAGCGCCGGGCGCTCGATCACTACCGATCGCTGGGATACCGGCTCAGGGTGCAGAACCCGGACGAGCCGGGGATCGAGGAGTGGGCCGACGACGAGATCCTCGAACACTGTTCGAAGAACGAGGGGGAGCTGCACACGAACCTCGTGCTGACCCGCGAGTGAGGGTCCCGCGGACGGTACGCTCCGACCATGGAGATCTCGAGAGCCGTCGACGGGTCGTTCGAACGGGGGGACGAGGGACGCTTCACGGGCGAGGTATGGCTTCGCTCGACGCTCACAGCTGGTGACGGAACGAACGTCGGTGTGGTCCATTTCGCGCCGAACGCCCGAACGCACTGGCACCGGCATCCGGGCGGGCAGTTCCTCTTCGGCGTGAGCGGGCGCGGTCGCGTGCGCTCGAAGGGAGACGCGGGTCACGTGATCGAGCCGGGCGACGTGATCCAAGCGGGTCCGGGGGAGTGGCACTTCCACGGAGGAACCCCCGACACGCCCCTTATCCACGTCGCGGTGAACGGTGGCGGCGCCCCGGACTGGGGCGACGCCGTGACCGACGACGAATACGGGGAGGGGTTCTGAGCGCCTCAGGCGTCACCGATGCGATCCGGGAGCTCTTCACGCTGCCGCCCGAGGAGTTCGTGGCAGCGCGGGACCGCATGGCCGGTGAGCTGAAGGACGCTGGAAAGGGGGACGAAGCGTCCGAGGTCAAGAAGCTCCGCCGTCCCAGCGTCGTCGCCTGGGCCGTCAACCTGACGTCGCGCGAGCGGCCGGAGGACGTGGGAGCGCTCCGGGAAGCGGGCCAGGCGCTTCGGCGAGCCCAGCGAGAGGCGCTCTCCGGCGGGGGTGGAGAGGACATCCGTCGGGCGACCGATGCGCGTCGGGCCCTGATCCAGACGCTCGCGGATGCGGGCGTCGCCGCGATCGGGGAGCGGGGCGAGGCGCATCGCGATGCGATCGCCTCGACGTTCGATGCTGCGTCCGTGGACGACGAGCTGGGCGCTCGACTCGAGGAGGGGATCCTGGAACGCGAGGCCCGTCCGACGGCGGGCTTCGGGGCGATCGAAGGCTTCGAGGTGCTGCAGGGGGGCGGCGCCGCGGAAGACGAGGAAACGTTCGACGAGGATCCGGCCGAGGTCCGTCGGGAGCGAGCGCGCGAGGCACGCGCGGCCGCGCAG
>JALZDC010000257.1 GCA_030862755.1 Actinomycetota bacterium | reverse complement strand
TGACTGTGCTGCCGCTCGACGGGGAGCCGGCGCCGGCTGGCCGGCCGTATCGGTCGTTCCGGTTCGACAACCGGCATGGCGACACGGTGCAGGGGTTCATCGTGACCCCGGAGGGCGAAGGTCCTTGGCCGATCCTGATCAGTCCCCATGGCGGCCCGACATGGCTCGATGAGGACCGTTGGAGTCCTGAGGTGCAGTCCTACGTGGACGCCGGGCTCGCGGTGGCGGCCGTCAACTACCGCGGATCGACGGGGCGGGGCGCCGAGTGGCGGGACGCGTTGATCGGTGACATCGGTGGGCCGGAGCTCGAGGACCTGAACGACGCGTTGGACCACTTGATCGGCGAGGGCATCGCGGATCCCGGCCGGGCCGTCGTGGGCGGATGGTCCTGGGGCGGCTACCTGACGTTGATGATGCTGGGCAAGCATCCCGAGCGGGGTTGGCGATGCGGGGTCGCCGGGATCCCGGTCGGGGACTACGAGCTCTCCTACGAGGACATGTCGCCGCTCCTCCAGGCCTACGACCGCGCCCTGCTCGGCGGTCGCCCGGATGAGGTCCCCGAGCTGATGGCCGAACGCAACCCGATCAACTCGGCCGACCTCGTCGAGGCGCCGGTGCTGTTCTTGATCGGGGAGCACGACTCGCGATGCCCGCTCCGGCAGGCGATGGCCTACGTGGACCGGCTGGCCGCCCGGGGTCATCCGCACGAGCTCTATCTCTTCTCCACGGGCCACGGCTCCCACGACGTCGACGAGGAGATCCGCCAGCAGCGGGTGATCCTGCAGTTCCTGGTCGACCACGTTCCTGGGGTGACCGTCCCCGAAGACTGAGTCGCTATCGTGGGGCCATGCCTATGTGGATCGTGGTCCTCACCGCGGTCATCGTGGCGTTCGTGATCTGGCGTGTCGGGATCGCGATGCTCCGCTCGCTCACGATGACGACCCCGACGTCCGCCTCCGACGAGCCGGCGCCGGCCGAGCCAGAGGATGTCGACGATCTGGGCGTCTACCTCGTGTGCGGCGAGTGCGGCACCGAGCTCAAGGTCTCGCGGCTCGGGGAGCTCCAGATCCCACGGCACTGCGGCGAGAAGATGCAGGTCGTGCGCCGTCCGGAGCCCGCCTGAAGGGGGAGAGTCCACCGATTCCCACAGGCTTTTCCCTTCGTTTCCACGGGGTTTTCCACAGCCGCGTGAGAGAAACGTGAAGATCGCACTGCGGCGGAAGGGATTCTCCACGATGGGGAAACCAGGTGGGGAAGATGACACGGCTGTGATTCGTGTCCCGGGCGTCCTACTTCCAGAAGGTGAGACCCACGAAGCCGACGCCGATGATGCCGAGGCCCGCCCAGAGCACGCCGTTGGTGGCAGCGTCCCCGCGCAGGTAGTTCGAGATGACCACGACGACGCCGAGGCCGATCACGCCGAGGACCAGCGGCCCGTACCAGCTAGGGCTGTGCTTCGCGCGCTTCTTGCGCTGCGGCTCGACCTGGTAACGCCGACCGGTCCGTCTCTTGCGGGAGCGGGACTCCGGCATGAGGCAGATGGTACCCGTGCCGTCGGTCAGCCGGGCACGATGATGAGTCGGTCGGTGGCCGCCGACTCGACCGCGGCGCGGGTGAAGGGAAGTGGGCGGAGCTGTCCGGCGGCCCACGCGTCCGTCTGATCGTTCCAGTGCGGTGAGGCCGGGTTGCCCGACTGCCCCGTCGGGAGGATGCCCTTGCTCTCGTCAAGGTCGGCGAGGTCGTACACCGCCCGCCACGACGGGACGACGTACACGTGGAAGGGGCCGTCGCCTTCGAAGCCGGCGTTGTTCACGGTCTGTTCGTCGCCGCCGAGCGGCACCTCGGCCGCGACGAACATCGGCTCGAGTCCGGGCATGCGCCCGAGCGGATGGGCGAACCGGGCCCGATGGATCTGGCCCCAGCGCCAGGCCGCGGGGCCGGGCCCCATCGCCTCGTCGCATCGGTCCCAGGCGGTGGCGAGGGCATCGTCGACCTGCTCCTTCGAGAGTATCCCCTCATCGAGCAGCAGCGAGAGGGATCGGCAGCGGAAGAGCTCCCGATCGGTGAGGTACTCGGCGACCAGGGGCTCCTTCCCGTTCACGGCCCGGCGCGCGAGCTCGTCGACGAGGAGCTCCCACAGGGCGGCGGCCGCCGAATCGGCACCGAGGTCGTGGTCCCAGCACTCGAACAGCGCACGGGCCCTCTCGTCAGCGAGTGAGATCCGGCGGAGCACTTCGCGCGCGGCGAGCGAGACCGTGTCGGATTGGATCGCCCGGCACGTGTCGACCGTGTGGTCCCTCCGCGTCTCGAGCAGCTCCGCGATCCTGGCGGCGCGGCCCGGGGCGTGGAAGTCGTGGCCGATCAGGTGGGGGTAGTCGTCCGGATGGATCCGGTCGTTCGCAGTGACGAGGTATCCGCCCTCCGGATCGACCGCGTACGGAAGCTCCTCGAAGGGGACGAAGCCCTCCCACTCATGCTCGGCCGTCCAGCCGGGAACTGGGACGGTGCCGTCGCCGGCCCGCCGGATCGGATGGAACCCGGTGCACTGGTAGCCGATCGTGCCGTCGACGTCGGCGTAGACGAGGTTCTGCCCCGGACACTCGAGCGCCCGGGCGGCGTCGCGGAACCCCCCGAAGCTCGTGACGTTCGCGACCTCGATCAGCGCGGACGGACGGATGCTGTGCTCGGCGCCGACCCACCGGAGCGAGTAGGAGCCGTCGAGAGGTCGCTTCGCCGGGCGGAGACGGCCGGTCAGATACGAGTCGAGGAGCGGTCCGTGCCGGGTCTCGCTGACCTCGTGCAGGACCGGCTCGTCGGCGCCTCGAACCCGGATCTGCTCGCGGTGCACGGTGAGCGGCTCCCACGAGCCCTCGTAGCGCGCCGCCGTGCCGTCGTCGTTCAGGCGCTCGACGTAGAGGTCCTGGACGTCGCCGCCGACGTTGGTCGCGCCCCACGCATGGTGGGCGGT
>JALZDC010000250.1 GCA_030862755.1 Actinomycetota bacterium | reverse complement strand
CGCTTCCTGCGGCCACCGGCGACCGGCTCTCCCCTCGGCCCCTCCGTCTCCTCCACGCCGAGGAACTGGTCGGCCAGGCGCCTGACCGTGGCGTCGCTGGCCGTCACGTAGCTGGGAACGCCGTTCTGCTCGTCGCCGGTGGTCACGTTCGCGCCCTCGAAGTGCACCTCGCGGATGGGCCTCCCCGCGGAGAAGACGGCCAGCTTGGCCAGCCGCAGGACCTCGGACCGGCTCTTGAGACCGGCGTCCGACGTCGTGTACTTGCCGAAGATGTCGAGCAGCCTGCCGCGGTCCTTGATCAGCTCTCCCACCCCGAGCTGCTGCTTTGTCGCTCGCAGCAGGTCCTGCTGGCGGGCGCCGCGCACGAGGTCGTTGTCCTCGTGGCGGAAGCGGGCGTACTCGAGCGCCTCCTCGCCGCACAGCTTCTGGTAGCCGGCCGGCACGTTGATGAACGCGTAGCCCGGGCTGTTGTTGTAGTAGTGGCGGTCGACGTCGGCGTAGATGCACCCGATGGCGTCGACCGCCTGGCGAAAGCCCTCGAAGTCCACGTTGATCACGTGGTTGATGGAAAGGCCCGTGGTGAGCTTGACCGTCTCCAGCGTGAGGGCGGGCCCGCCCTTCTCGTAGGCGGCGTTGATCTTGTCCGTGCCGTGCCCGGGGATCTGCACCCGTAGGTCGCGCGGCAGCGACATGAGCGCGGTGGCGTTCTTGTCGGGATCGAGGCGGACCAGGATGATCGTGTCCGAGCGGCCTCCCATCCCCGCCCCGCCGTCGGTGGCGCCCTTAGGGCGCTTGTCGGAGCCGAGCAGCAGGATCGTCTGCGCCTCGCCGGGGTCGGTCTCCGCGAGGGCCTCGTCACCGAGCCGGATGTCGGGCCCCTGCAGGGCGTCTACGACCTTGTCCACCTCGCGGAAGGCGGCGACGGCGGTGGCGGAGGCGGAGGCGAAGATCACGAGCACCGCGCCGAGCACCAGGCGCTTCCAGAACGACGGCTCGCCGTAGGTCTCGAAGGGGGTCACGCGATCTTCAGGTCGGGCTTTCGCATCCGCTGCGGGATCAGGTTGAGGAACTCGACGAGCGCCTGACGGTACTGGGCAAGCGACTCGATGGAGACCCACTCGTCCGGGCCGTGATGGCCGTCGCCGGTAGGTCCGAACTCGACCCCGGGCATCCCGGCCTCGAGGAAGGAGATGATGTCGGAGGTGCCGTCGCGGCCCACGGCGATGCTCTCCTTCACCGTCGTGACCTTCGACACCGCCTCGGCCAGGACCTGCACGTAGGGCTCGTCGCGCGAGACGACGATCGGCTCACGGTGGAAGACCTTGGTGACCTCCGTATCGGGGTTCGATCCAATGGCGTCGAGGATCGAGTCGGGGTCCTGGCCCGGCAGGTAGCGGACGTCGAGATCGATTGCGCACGCGTCCGGCACGCGGTTGACGGCGTCGCCGCCCATGATTCGGCCGAGGCTCACCGAAGGCCGGTCGAAGAGGTCGGAGGACTCGCGCGTGAACGGAAGCGATTCGATCGAGCGGAAGATGTCGACGGCCTTGACGACCGCGTTGTCGCCGTTCCACGGAGTCGACCCGTGCGCCGAGCGTCCGGTGACCTGGAGGCGAAGCGCGAGCACCCCCTTCGCCTGTATGCCTATGCGCAGGTTCGTCGGCTCGCCGGTGATGGCGAAGTCGCCGACGTAGCCGCGCCTGACGAGGAGGTCCGAGGCGCGCTCCATCTGCTCGTCGGACTCCTCGTCGCACACGCAGACGAGGTGCACGCGCACGTCGCGCTGCCCGGCGAGATCGCGCAGGGCGCACATCATCGCGGCGAAGCCGCCCTTCATGTCATACGCGCCACGGCCCCAGAGCTTGTCGCCGTCCACGCGCGGCTCGAACTGGTCGGGGTACGCGGGCACCACGTCGAGGTGCCCGTGGAGCACCACCGTCGGGCCACTCGGCGGTCCTACCGTCGCGGCCAGCACGGGCCGGTCGTTGTGGGTGTCGCCCTTGACCTCCACGTCACGCGCCTCGAGCCAGCCGTAGGCGAAGGCCGCGGCCGCCTTCATTCCCTCCAAGGTGGACGTGTCGTAGGTGATCAGGCGCTCGGTGAGAGCGCGCTCATCCATTCGCGTGGAGGCTAGTTGACCAGCCTGACGCGCCGCCGCGTGACCGACTCGTTGCCCCCGGCGTCCTTCGCCTGGATCGTCACGCGGGCCCGCACCACCTTGCCCTGCGCGATCGCTCCCTTCACCGCCACCCGGCGCGAGCGCCGCAGCTTCAGCACGACGCGCGTGAGGACGCCGGCCTGCGCCCGCTTGCCCACGGTCCTGAACCGCAGCCGCCTGTTGCTCCCGGCGATCCGCGCAAACGCGCTGACCGTGAGGTCCGCCGCCTCGTCGAGCCGGACGTGGAAGACCACCCTGTCCACGTC
>JALZDC010000246.1 GCA_030862755.1 Actinomycetota bacterium | reverse complement strand
TTCCACTGGTCGCCGCCGGGGATCGTGAGGAACAGGTCGGGCTCCAAGGAAACGACCTTCTCGATGGTCGGATCGACACCGAAATCGCCGGCGCCGCCCACCTCCTCGACGTCCTTCGCCTCGGCGGGGTAGTCGTCGAAGGGGCCGGACACGCCGACCAGACGATCGCCGGCCCCGAGCGCGTAGACGATCTCGGTCATCGAGGGCGCGAACGTGACGAGCCGTTGCGGCTCTGCGTCGATCGTCACCTCGACACCGTCGTCGTCGGTGATCGTCAAGGGGAACGCCGCGGCGGGCGACGGAGTGTCGGTCGGCTCGGTCCGAGGTATCGCGGGCTCTCCGCAGGACGAGAGGAGGAGGAGGACGGCGGCGGTGCCGCCGATGAGACGGTGAACCATGGCGCGTCTCCCTTCACGCGAAGGCGACGGTCCTCTCGCGCTCGGGCAGGTCTCCTGACTCCCGGATCCTCGCTCGCCCGACCCTTCCCGGGCCATCGCCCAGTGGTTCGTGTCGGGTCCGCTCCCCGGTCACAGTGGCGCGACCGTGCCGGATTCCCACCGGCTTCCCTCTTCGGGTCCTTCGGCATCCTGCCTCCGGACCATCCGGCCGCTCGCGCTGTCGCGCTCGCGGCCACTCGGGCACGTGAACCTATGTGCCGCGGAGTCTAGCGCGAGCGCGACACGACCGCGTCCGGGGCGCACAGCCTCGGGGAACGACTGTGGGATGCTCTCCCGCATGCCGACGCCGACCCAGCGGACCCAGGTCCATCGCCATCCCGAACGGGGTGACTACGACCGCGCCACGATCGACGCCATCCTCGATGAGGCGTTGATCTGCCACGTCGCGTTCAACGACGGTGACGACGCCCCCCCCCGGTGCCTCCCGACGATCCACGCGCGCGTCGGCGACACGATCTACCTCCACGGCTCGAAAGCGGCCCGCGCCTGGAAAGCGCTCCGCGCGGGGGCGGAGGTGTGCCTGGTCGCCACGATCGTCGACGGTCTCGTCCTCGCGCGGAGCGCCTTCAATCATTCGATGAACTACCGTTCGGTGGTGGTCTTCGGCGAGGCGAGGGAGGTCACGGACCCGGACGAGCTCCTCACGGCCGCCGTCGCGATCACGTCCCACGTGGCGCCCGGCCGCGAGGGCGAGGCTCGGATGCCAACGGACGAGGAGTACAAGCAGACCCTGCTGTTGGCCCTTGCCTTGGACGAAGCCTCGGCGAAGGTCCGCACCGGCCCGCCGAAGGACTACGACGACGACATCGCCCTCCCGATCTGGGCCGGTGTCCTGCCGCTCCACACGCAGACAGGCGACCCGGACCCCAGTCCCGACCTCGCGGCGGGCATCGACGTCCCGCCGTCCGTCACCGGGTACCACCGGCCCGGACGGGCGTGAGCTCAGCTTCCGACCCCAACCCGCGTCTGCGTGACAGCTACCGCGCGATGCCGCGCACCGCATGGATCCTGTTCGCCGGCACGTTCGTGCATCGTCTCGCGAGCTTCGTCTTCCCGTTCCTGGCGCTCTACCTGACCCGCGAGGCCAGCCTCACGGTGACCGAGGCCGGCCTCGCGATCACCGGCTACGGCGTCGGGGGTGTGCTGGCCCAGGTCTCAGGCGGCCTGCTGACCGACCGGATCGGCCGTCGGAACGCGATCTCGGTCTCGATGATCACCTCGTCGGCACTCGTTCTCCTCCTGCTCCAGGCCCGCTCGCTCCCGGCCGTGCTGGCGCTCGTGATCGTCTACTCGTTCTTCGCGGAGCTGCACCGGCCCGCCTCCGGCGCGCTGATCGCCGACCTGGTGCCACCCGAGCACCGGGTCGCCGCCTACGCGTTCAATCGGCTGCTGTTCAACATCGCGTTCGCGATCGGCCTCGCGCTTGGCGGGCTCCTGGCCGAGCGGTCGTTCACGCTCCTGTTCATCCTCGACGCCGCGACCTCCGCATCGTTCGGCCTGATCTCACTGCTCGCGCTTCCCCATGGGACCCGTACCCGGAAGGAGGAGGAGGGGGACGTCGGCGGCGCCTACAACGCGATCCTCACCGACCGAGGGTTCGTGCTCGTCCTCGCTTCGATCTTCGCCAGTGCCCTCGTCTATTCGCAGGCCTACTCGACGTTCCCGCTCTGGGTGCGAGGCCTCGGCTTCGAGGAGAAGGTCTACGGGTTCCTCCAGGGGATGAACGGTGTCCTAGTCGCCGTCTTCGAGCTCGCCGTGACGGCGCTCGCGATGCGGTACGCGCGGACGAGGATGATCGCCCTGGGCGTGCTGCTCACAGGGCTCGGCTTCGGGGGCTTCGGCATCTTCCTGTCCGGGCTCGGGATGGCGCTGGCCGTCACCATCTGGAGCTTCGGCGAGATGTTCGGCTCTCCGAGCGCCGCCGCATTCGTGGCGGATCGGGCTCCGGCTCACCTCCGCGGGCGCTACCAGAGCGCCCTCGGAATCATGTACGGCCTGGCCTTCACGATCGGGCCCGTCGGAGGAACCGCGATCTACGAGGCGTGGCCCCGGGGCGTCTGGATCGCCTGCGCAGCACTCGGTGTGGCCGGAGCGGCACTCGCGGTGGCGGCGGAGCGACACCCGCCACCCGCACGAGCCTGACGCTATCGCCTTGACGCCGGCCTCCTAACCCCGTATATATCGACTCGATATACCGAGTCGATATATCGCCCCGCTACGACGAGGAGATCTCTGAAGATGCTCGAACTCGCGGTCCTGGGCCTCCTGAAGGAGCGACCCATCCACGGCTACCAGCTCTCGAGGGAGCTCGGCGACTCCCTGGGCGGCCTCTGGCGCGTCTCGTACGGCTCGCTGTACCCCACCCTTCGCCGCCTGGAGCGGGACGGCGCGATCGAATCGGAGGCCGGGGACGAGCGCGGGGCCCGTCGAAAGAAGGTCTACCGGATCACGCCCAAGGGGGAGCAGGTCTTCCTCGAGCTCCTTCAAGAGACGCCCAACGACACCCAGACCGAGGACGCTCGCTTCCGGATGCGGCTTGCGTTCTTCCGGTACCTTCCGCCGGAGACCCGCATCCGCCTGCTGGAACGCCGGCGTCAGGCGCTGAAGGAGCGGCTCTCGACCCTCGCGGAGTCCCAGCGTGCCGGACGCGGAGGCGCCGATGACTACGGGCGCGCGTTGATCGAGCACAACCGAAAGGTGACCGAGTCCGACATCACCTGGCTCGAGAGCCTGATCGCCGCCGAGCGCACCAAGAACGTCACCACCGGGGGGTTGAAGCGCCGCCGAGCGGCGCTTCGTGGAAAGGAGCGCATCTCGTGAGCAAGGTCCGCATCGCGATCGTGGGCGTCGGCAACTGTGCCTCCTCCCTCGTCCAGGGTCTGGAGCACTACAAGGACGCCGCTCCGACCGAGAAGGTCCCTGGCCTGATGCACGTCGACCTGGGCGCATATCACGTCCGCGACGTCGAGGTCGTGGCCGCGTTCGACGTCGACGCGAAGAAGGTCGGCACCGACCTCGCCGAAGCCATCTTCACCGAGCCGAACAACACCATCAGGTTCTCCGAGGTGCCACCGCTCGGCGTCACGGTGAGCCGAGGGAAGACGCTCGACGGCCTCGGTGCCTTCTACCGCGAAATCGTCACGGAATCCGAGGAGGCCGAGGCCGACGTCGTGCAGGTCTTGAAGGACGCCGGCGCCGATGTGCTCGTCTCCTATCTCCCCGTCGGGTCCGAGGAAGCCGCGAGGTTCTACGCGCAGTGCGCGATCGACTCGGGCGTGGGCTTCGTGAACTGCCTCCCGGCTTTCATCGCCTCGGACGCTGCGTGGGCCCGGAAGTTCGGCCAGGCCGGCCTGCCGATCGTCGGCGACGACATCAAGTCACAGGTCGGCGCCACCATCACGCATCGTCTGCTGGCGAAGCTCTTCGAGGACCGAGGCGCGGAGCTGGACCGGACATACCAGCTGAACTTCGGCGGCAACATGGACTTCATGAACATGCTCGAACGCTCCCGACTGACCTCGAAGAAGATCTCGAAGACCCAGTCGGTGCAATCCCAGCTCAACGTGCCACTCGAGAAGGATTCGATCCACATCGGTCCCTCCGACCACGTCCCGTGGCTCGAGGACCGCAAGTGGGCGATGATCCGCCTCGAGGGACGCAACTTCGGCGACGTACCGATCTCGGTGGAGATGAAGCTCGAGGTTTGGGACTCGCCCAACTCCGCCGGCGTCGTGATCGACGCGGTGCGCTGCGCCAAGCTCGCAAAGGACCGAGGGATCGGCGGACCGCTGATCGGGCCGAGCGCGTACTTCATGAAGTCGCCGCCAGTGCAGTTCTCCGACGAGGCGGCGCGCGACATGGTGGAGAGCTTCATCCTGGGCAACGGCTACGCCGAGGATCAGGACTGGACTCGCTTCTTCGACGTGCACACCGCCGAGGCGTAGGCCACAGCGTTCACGGGTGCCTCCGGGCCGATCGAGCGAGCATCCCGCTAAGCGAAGAGGTCGGCCGCAGCACGGTCCAAGGAGGAGATGCCGCGGACCTCGTCGTCGTAGAGGGGGAGGACGGCTCGCACCTGTCCAGCGAACCTCTGGCCGATCTCGTCGAGGTGCCCACCCTGCATCTGCATCCTGTTGCGCACGAACTCCGGCACTCGACCCCCGACTCTTGCTGGATCGCCACGAAGCCTTCGCGCGGTCACTCGAGCCGGGGTCGTTCTCCTCCCTCCGCGACGACCTCGTCCGAGGGGAACCGGATGGAGCTCGAGGCGTTGCACGGGAGTGTCGTCCGTCGCGCGGGCGTGCACGGCCTCCCGATCCCGGCGTGCGAAGCCGTGTATGCGATCCTTCGGCCCTGGGCTCTTCAGAAGAACGATCCTCCAGCTGAACGTCGCCCATCGTCGGAGGATTAGCCTGACGGCTCGGTGGTGACCGGGCCGGGCACGCTCGAACGCATCCGCGGGG
>JALZDC010000227.1 GCA_030862755.1 Actinomycetota bacterium | reverse complement strand
GTTGCAGGGATCTAGCTCGGTGCCGGTGTGCTCACCCAAATTCCCTGCAATCCAGGCAGGGGGGCGCGGAGGCTCCTCGCCGAGGTAGGCCTCGATGCCGAGGGGCTCGAGGACGATGTCAGCCATTGCCTCGGGGAAGGCCTGACCGGTCAGCCGTTCGATCACCACGGCCAACAGACCGATGCCCACGTTGCTGTAGCGGACGGCCGTGCCGGGCGGTGTCATCAGGGGCGTCGCTAGGCACGCGCGCGACAGGACGGACCAATCCAACGCCAGTGTGTACGGCGCGAGGGCAGGGTCAATGTCGTCCGGCAGGCCGGCGGTGTGGGATAGGAGGGCGCGCACAGTCACGCCCTCGCCCGCGGCGGCCGCGTCCGGGAGGTAAAGCTGCAGTGAATCGTCGATCGCCAGCACGCCTCGGTCGGCCAGGCGCAGGACGGTCAAGGCGGCGGCCAGCTTCGTGACGGACGCGATCGGGAAAAGGCTCTCCTTCGAAAGGGGCGTCCCGGTGCCATCGGCGCCGATGACGAGGTGTTCGGGTGGACCGTCGCCTCGGACCACTGCGATGACGAAGCCCGGCACCGCCCGGGCACTCATGACGTCCTCGAGGACGCGCCGCACACTTGGCCTCCAATCCGTCCCCGTCCGGTTGTCCCGAGCTGTCCTGCTCAACCGTCCCCGCGTTTCGATGAGGGCGTACGTCCTCAGCTACGCGAAGCGCTGATTCGGCGGTGGCAGTGGGCCGGAGAAGTCCAGCGGGTGGATGTCCGCAACCATCGAACGGAACCACGCGTCGGTCTGGTTTTCGGACGCTGCCAGCTTGGCGAGGAACTCCGGCGCGCCCGGCCCGTCTTGGACGATGACGACGAGCGAGCTCCCGTCCGGGTTCTCCTGGAGCCACGCGGCGTGCATGGTGAGACCCATGCGCGCGTTCAGGTCATCAAACTCCGCCTTGCGAGAGCCGGTCAGCTCACCCACCCAGGACTTCCAGGTCTCGACCTTTCCCGGCTTGATCGGAACCGCGAACGCCTCCATGCGACACCCCTCCCTCGTTGTCGACCGCGGGGAGCGTACGCGAAGCGTCCGCTCCGCGCTTGACCGGCCGTCGGACGGAGGAAGCGTGCTGATGGCGGAGACGGCTCAGAGCGACGGGCAGTCACACTCACGTTCGCGAAGGAGAGCGCGGTAATCATGGACAGCGCCATCGAGCACCCGGCTCCGTTCGTGAATGTCCGGTAACGAGCGAGCTATCCCGCCCCTACGGCAGCGCCGAATAACGGACCAAACTACGCCGAGCGAGAGACTCTGACGTCCACCTCGCCGGCCTGATCGGCTTCCCCGGCGAGGGCACGGCGGGTGAGTTCAAAGACGAGCTCCCAGTCGGGAGCTTCGTCGCGCTCGTAGGCATGTTCCACGACGCCCCGCCAGCTGGCCGGCATCCAACTCGGCGTACCGTCCTGGTCGGCTCTGAAACGCGTCGGGCACGCCATGAGGCTACCGCCGTCGGGTCCCACTCGACGGGATGTGTCGTCGGCCCAGAATGTCGCCGTGGCCATCGTCGTCCGGCTCGGTCCACTGCTCCAGCGTCGCACTGGTCGGCTCTTGGAGCTCGAGCGGATCATCGGGGAGCCCGTCGAACTCATCGAAGTAACCAGCGTCGAAGGGCTGGGCCGAGTGCTCACCGAGACTGAAGTGCTCGCCGTCGTGCTCGATGCCGGCTCAGGGCGACCTCACCGGGGGCCGTCGAGGCGGCCGGCACGCGTCCCGTCCTGCGTCCGCTGTGGCGGAGCGTGCGAAAGCCGGGGAGACACGGACGGAGTCTTCGACGGCTATGGACGACTCACGTCGGAAGGTGCCGTCGAACGGCTGGCCGATAGAGCGCTCTGGAGCCCCTGACGGGGCGGACGCGGCAGCGAGAAGAATGCCCGTTTGTGCTAGGTCGGCGGGCACGCAGACGTGTCCCGGAACGACAGCCCAATCGCCACGGCAGCGGTGCCGGGAATGGCGATCGCAGCAGCCGGTCACAGTCCTGGGAAGTGCTCCTCAACGAGGTACAGGTCGATGTCGAGCCAGCCGGCCCGACTTTTCGGCGCACCCCCATTGCAACACGAGCGCGCAAGGGCGAAAAGACGAGACACTTACTGTCCGTTTTGTCCAGTTCTGGTACCGTTCCGGCAACCGTCGGACGCGGGAGGCTGCGATGACAAGGGGCACACGCTACGTACCGCCACGAACTGTGGCGAGCGCCATCGCCCTGGCCGTGGTGACCGCCATCCATGCCGCCCCGCCGTCAGTCTCGTCCCCGACTGTCGAGGTGACGATTGACGAGTTCCCGGTTCCCACGGCCGAGAGCCAACCTTGGGGTATCACCGTCGGTCCCGACGGCAACATCTGGTTCACCGAGCGGCGGGCCCGCAAGATCGGCCGGATCAGTCTCGCAGGAGACATCACGGAGATCGCGTTCCCGGCCCTCAGAGGAGCTCCCGGGGAGTTGGGATGGCCGCAGGCCATCGTCACCGGCCCTGACGCGAACATTTGGTTCACCGCGAACTACTTCGGCGCGGGGGACCTAGGCAGGGTGATGCCCAACGGCCAGGTCGAGTACCGGGAGCTTTGGCCCGACGGGTCGCACAGCCGCTATGACCCCCGCGCCATCACGGTCGGCCCCGACGGAAACCTTTGGATCAGCGTCGCTGGTACCCGCCGGAACTTCGTCACTGCCCGCCGAACCGACTACACGTTCGCACGTAGCGCGGCGCTGCAAACCTGGCACCACGGCCTCGACGGCATCGCCATCGCCGGCGACTCGGTCTGGGTGACGTCCCAAGGGTTTGGGCTCATCCTGCAGATCTCCCTGACAGGCGAGGTCGTGGAGCACCGTCTGCCCGACCCTGCCGCTCGACCGGCGGGGATCACGGTCGGACCGGACGGCGCGCTGTGGTTCACCGAAAGCTCAGCCAACAAGATCGGCCGGATGACGACCGACGGTGTGTTGACCGACGAGTTCCCTATCCCGACTCCCGACAGCGCGCCCGTCCGAATCGTCACTGGACCCGATGACAACCTGTGGTTCACGGAGGAGAACGGCAGTCGCATCGGCCGAATCACCGTCGACGGTGAGATCACCGAGTTCCCCACGCCGACGCCACATAGCGGTCCGCGTGACATCACCCTCGGACCGGACGGCAACCTCTGGTTCGTAGAGGCCACCGGCAACAAGGTGGGAAGGCTCAGCCTTGGCGGCGTCGGCCGTGGCGACACGTGTCGCCGCGACGTGGCCGCTCCGGTTTCGTCTGCTCCCGGTGCTCCGACCCATCCGCCGGCCTGTCGACCACTCGTACCGTGAGACGTGCCAAGGCCATGGCTCGTCGCTGCTCCGGGGTGCGCCGATCCCGGGGCCGGTTCATCGTGCGCATCCTCCGGTAGGGGCAGTCAGCTCCCAAGAAGACACCGGGAGTGCACGGCGTGATGTGTCCTCGAATGCCCGCTCGGGCGCTCGGTCCTGGAGAAATCGGCCGCCCATGACGGAGTTCGCGTGACTACTTGAAGCAAGCGCGAGAGCAGCCGGATCCCCAGCGGGGGGTTCTGTTCTGTGCGAGGGCCCGTAGCGCTTACTTGGGCACGTCCCAGACCCACGCGTCCGCGATCCGTACGGGCGGGCCCAACAGCGACGTGACCGTACGGAGCATCGGCTCGGCGACTTGCTGGGCGGGCAGCGCGGACTCGACGAGCACGACGCAGTCCGCCCTGCCAGTAGCGGAGATCCTGACGGATGTTCTCGAGC
>JALZDC010000218.1 GCA_030862755.1 Actinomycetota bacterium | reverse complement strand
CCCTGGCCCAGTGCGAAGAGTTCCTCTCGGCTATGCGGATCGAGCCCGTGCCGGAGCACGACACGGCGGGGGCCGCACGGAAAGTTGCGGTGTCGGGGAACCCGGAGGACGGCGCGATCGCGAGCGTGGACGCCGCCGGCCTCGCCGGCCTGATCGTGCTGGCGGAGCGGATCCAGACCGAGAAGGAGAACTTCACCAAGTTCGCGATCATCGGCGCGACCGACCCGGGGTTCGGGCCCGCCGACAAGACGTCGCTGGTGATGGCCGTGCTCGATGAGCCCGGCTCGCTGCTCGGCGCGCTGGAGCCGTTCGCCGCCCGCGGCATCAACCTCCACAAGCTCGAGTCCCGGCCCCGGCGCGGCGCGGCGTTCGAGTATCTGATGTACGTCGACCTCATGGCGGCCGCCGACGACCCGGAGGTCGAAGCCGCGCTCGAGGAGGTCGGGGAGCACACGTCCCTTCTGAAGATCCTGGGCTCCTACCGCTCCGCGGGTGAACCGGTCTGACCGCATAGCATGGGCCGATGGTCCATGCGAGGTCCGCGGCGCCCGTCACGCGGCGGTTCCCCGTGCTCCCCGTGATCTCTGGTGCCCTCGTGATCGGCCTGGCCGTCCTGATGGTGGGGTTCGTCCTGTCGAGGGTGGAGGACGAGCAGCACCGAGGCGGGCCGCTACGAAACGCCGCACCGCTCGAGGGGGCGGAGCCCATCAACTCGGTGATCGAAGGACTCACGACCTTCCGTGGCAATGCGACGAGGACCTACTACGGGGAAGGCCCCGTGCCGCTGGACCCGATGATCGCCTGGCGGACCTCGGAGCGGATGTGTTCGGTGTCCTTCGTCGGGATCGAGGCCAGCGAGTGGTGTGGCACCGGCTGGACCGGTCAGCCCAACGTCGTGGTGGCCGAAGATGGGACGATCGAGGTCCGTGAGGGGGCTTATGACGGCAGGTATCACTTCCTCGACGGGACGACCGGGCTACCTCTCCGCTCACCGCTGGCCACGCGCGACCTGGCCAAGGGCTCCGCGACCTCCGACCCCGATGGGTTCCCCCTCTACTATGCGGGCTCACGTGACGGAAGGTTCCGGATCGTCGCGATGGACCGGCGGCGCGAGCCGCTCGTCCTGTGGTCGGTGCAGGGCGCGACCAGCGACGGGCGGCCCCTTCGCAACGACGACTGGGACGGGGCCGCGCTCGTGGTCGACGACGTCCTGTTCGTGGGAGGGGAGAACGGGTGGCTCTACGTCATCAGGTTGCACCGCGGTTACGACGACATCGGACTGGTCACCGTGGCGCCGGAGATCGTGGCCACGGTGCCGGGCTTCGACGACGAGCTGCTCCGAGCCCTTGGCGACGCTGAGGTCTCGATCGAGGGCTCGGTCGCGCTGCACAACGGGATCGTGTACTTCGCCAATTCCGGCGGCCTCGTGCAGGGTTGGGACGTCTCGGCCGTGCTCACCGGCGGCTCCCGCGTGAGGCGTGTCTTCCGTTTCTGGACGGGGGACGACACCGACGCGACCGTCGTGATCGACGGCGCCGGAGACCTGTACGTGGCCAGCGAATACCAGCGCTTCGACGAGCGGAGCGACGAGGTGGGCCAGCTGATGAAGCTCGATCCGTCGCGGCCGAGCGATCCCTTGCTGTGGTCGATCGATGCCAGAGAGATCGGCTTCGAGGGGGCGGGCGGCAGCTGGTCGACCCCGGCCCTGTACGGCGAACTCGTCTTCTTCACGACCGCGGCGGGGCGCGTGCTGGCCGTCGAGCGCCAGACCGGCGACATCCGCTGGGAGCGGAAGGTGGGAGCCCCGGCGATCGGGTCGCCGGTGGTAGTGGACGGGGTCCTTCTCCAGGGTGATTGCGCTGGCGACCTGTGGGCGTGGGACGTGTCGGTGCCGGACGCGGATCCGGTACTCCTCTGGAAGCTGCACTTCAGCGACTGCATCGAGTCCACGCCCGCCGTCTGGCGCGGTTGGATCTACCTCGGCACCCGCCAGGGCTACCTCTACGGGCTCACCGAACGATCGACCGTCGAGGCGGGACGGTAGCCGAGTCGTATACCCGGGCAGCGGCGGATCAGGAACGGAGCAAGATCGCCGGGTCCGCCTCGATCTGCGCGGATCGGAAGGCCACCAGCGCGACCGCCGCCACCAGCAGCGCAACGAGTCCGACGGCGGCGAACGTGCGACGGAGCGCGACCGGCCTCGAGGGATCGACGGCGAAGCCTGCGACGAGCCCCGCGACGAGCCCGCCCACGTGCGCTCGCCAGTCGATCAAGGGGATCGAGAAGCCGATGATCAGGTTGATCAGCAGCATGGTCAACGCGCCACGCAGCCGCGCCTGCGCCATCACGTGGTGTCGCCGCAGGTAGTTGTACGCGATGAACGCGCCCACGAGACCGAAGATCGCGCCTGAGGCCCCAACGGCGATGGCGAAGCCGTCCGCGAACGCGAAGGAGGTCGCTCCCGCGAACAACCCGGTCACGAGGAACACGGCCAGCGTGGAGAGCCGGCCGATCTGGCGCTCGATCTCGGTACCGAAGATCCAAAGGACGTACGCGTTCAGCCCGAGATGGATCAACCCGGCGTGTAGGAACATCGAGCTGAGCAGACGCCACCATTGACCGCCGACGATGCCACCTGTGGGATCGGCGAGGCTCCCGCCGGTGACCGGGACGAGCGCGCCCGCGTCGATCAGAGCGTCGGCGCCTGGCCCGTTGAAGAGCGACCCCGGTCCGCCGGCGACAACGAGCTCCCAGAGGTAACCGATCGCCATCGCGATCAGCAGGATCCTGGTGATCGGGGTCGATCTGAGGTTGGCGGCCGCGATCTGACGCCCGGGTCCGCGTCGGTACTCGCGCCGGGCCTCCGCCACGCATTCCGGGCATTGATGCCCCACCGGGGCCGGGATCATGCAGTCGGGACAGATAGGCCGGCCACAGCGGGTGCAATGCACGCCCGTTTCCACGGCGGGATGCCGATAGCAGCGCTCCCGGGTCGGGGGTGGGGGCATCGTGGGCGTCTGGTCCACGCGCCAATCGTACGCGTGAGGGGGCAGAACGACGCCTCGTGATGCGAGGCGAGGGTGCCGGGGGCTGGGCGGCCGGGAAGGCGGGCTATGCCTCCATCGGGGGAAGCGCTTCGAGGGCTGCGGCGACCTCCGCGGAGTCGAAGAGGGGCCCCCACCGGTCAGCGACGATGCCGTCGGACCCGATCAGGAACAGCCACGGCTCGGTCATCTCCGGGGTCCCGTCGGGGAGCTCGCGGAGGAGCCACTCCGCCGCTCCCTTGTTCACGACCTGGGCGTCGCTCCCGTACTCCTTCCAGATCTCGACGTGGATGTACACGGCGCGGCCGGGATGCTCGGCGGCGAGGCGCTGGAGCTCCACGACCTCAGGGCCGCAGAACCGGCTCGTGCAGTGGGCAGGCGTTCCGAAGAGCACGAGCGCCGGCCGTCCCTGCTCGATCGCGTCCGCGATCGTCCACTCGTGGAGCTCGGGGTCGGGGATGGGGTTTCCCCCGCCGGCCATTGAGTCGATCGACTCGTCGTCGACGTGCTTCGAGTCGTTGGTCAGGGTCTCCGTCTTCGGCGCCGGGATGCCGGGCGCGGGGATGCCAGACTCCGGATCGACCCGGAATTCGGTCGTGAGCCGTCGGGCGACGCCGTCGATCTCGATCGAGAGTGTCGTCCGCCAGATCCCGGCGGAGTCGAACGTCACGTCCTCCGCCTCGTAGACGCCGTTGGCTCCCGCGATGATCGCCGGGGCGCCGCCGGAGGCATCCGTTCCCGGAACCGGCACGTACGTCGCCCTGGCCGTCGGGCCCGCCGCCGGTTCGCGGCTCCCATCCCCGCCGAGATACGAGAATGCGAGGTCGACCGCCCCCTGCGTGACGACACGGACCCCGTTCGCGTCGCTCGCGAGGATCCCTACCTGCACCCGCTGCGGCGCCCCCGCATAGTGCCAGGTGCTGGCCATCTGGGCGGCGTACGAGGTGTCCAGGCCCCCGCTCGGGCCGTTCTGCCCGCTCGTGCACGAGACGACCACGGTCGCGAGAGCCAGCGTCGAGAGCAGGAGGCGTCGCCAGATCATCCGATCCCACCTTCTCATGGGCTCGAGGAAACGTCGGTGAGTGCTCCCTCCAGCCGGAGCAGGAACCGCCGCCTGTCGTCGTGGCGCCCGTAGCTCCCGAGGCTGGGGCTGGCTCTGACGACGCGGTGGCACGGAACGAACAGCTCGATCGGGCAGCGCGCGAGCGCGCTCCCCGCCGCGGGG
>JALZDC010000209.1 GCA_030862755.1 Actinomycetota bacterium | reverse complement strand
GGCTTCGAGCAACGCTCCAGCGAGGATGTCCAGCAAGGGCGAAAGCGCGACGACGGCGAGCATCTCCAGCAGGATTCGCCGGATCTCGGGCTCACCGCCGAAGGCGGCGATCAGCGCCCAGATCGTCGCGATCGTGCAGAGCGCCGCGGCGACCGCGTTCACGGTGGCGTTGCCGACGAGCAGGGTCGCGAGGAACAGGGTCGGGAGCGTCACCATGTCGCCGATCGCGGTGACCATCGGAGTGGAGACCGCGTCCAGGTCCCAGCCCTTCCGGAACCCGATCACCGCGATGCCGACGGTGAACCCGAGCGCGATCAACGACGCGAGGACGCCCCCGACGACGGAGATCGTCACGAGGTCCCAGAACGAGATCACCGCTTCCTTCGCGAAAGCGGAGGCGACGAGCTTGGCGACCGCGGCGAGATAGAAGGAGGAGAGCAGCGTCGAGAGGATCCCGACCGTGACGTTGCGGGCGAGCAGGCTCCCTCGCCGGAGCGTGGGCTCGAAGATCCCGGCCGCGACCCCGGTGCCGAAACGGGCTCCCATCGCCCCGAAGATCGTGCCTCGCATGCCCACCGACGCGGGGATGAGCACGAGGAGACCCGGAAGCTTGTCCAGCGTACCGGTGATCGAGCCGAGGACGAGCCCAGCCACGAACCCGGCGCATGTGCTCAGCACCAGCGCGATGGAGCCCTGCCGGAGGGTGCGGCGCTCCGAGCGCCAGTAGCCGAAGAGCCGACGGGCTCGGCGGGCGATGCGGCCGGGCGCGGCGCCGAGGCGCTCAGCCATCGCGGCCCGCCCCGGCGGTTTCGGTCAGGCCCCTGACCCCACCGGGCACGCACGAGGACCGCCCGGCGCGCCGGGCTCGGAGGAGCTCGTCGGTCGCGCGGCTCCGCGGGGACATAAGGGCACCGTCATCGTCGTGTTCCTGCTGGAGAGGCTCCGTCGCCGGGACGCCTCGGCGGTCCGCGCAGTATAGGCCCGAGGGTCAGGCGGGCCCGTCGTCGACCCAGTCACGGGTCACGTATAGCCAGAACGCGAGCCCCGCGAAGTCGCCGTAGGAGCGGAATCGCCGCTCGATCTGCCGATCGGGCACGGGCCTCGTGCGTCCCACGAGCCGGGTGTAGGTCGGGCGGGTCCACGAGTCGAGGATCAGCCGGGAATGCCGCCCGAGGGTCATCATGACGTGGGCCGCCGCGTACGGCCCGACCCCGGGGAGCGCTAGGAGCGCGGCCTCGAGCTCGGCATCGGGTAGGGTCGCGGACGTCACGGTCGCGTAGGCCTCGAGATCGAGCTCGCCGTCAGCGATCGCCCTGGCCAGCGCGATCAGGTAGGCGCCTCGGTACCCGGAGCGGACCACGTCCCGATAGAAGGACTCCGGAGCCTCCGCCATCTTCTCCGGCGATGGGAACGCGTTCGAGAGCGGCCCGTCGCCGCCGATCGCGGGATCCCCCAGGTGGGTCACGAGGGCGTCGACCATCCGGACGGTGGCGCTCCACGCGCAATTGGTCGTGCACACAGTCTTCACCACGTCCTCGAACACGGTGGGAGAGCGGAGCATCCGACCGGCGCCACGGGCCGCCCACGCCAGATCGGGATCCTCCGCCGCTCGGAGATAGAAGCGCGAAAGGTCCTGGTCGAGGCGCAGGACGTGCGCCGTGCCCTCGAGCACCGCGCGGACGACCTTCGGACCGGGTTCGGGACCGAGGACGTCGATCCGTGCGTGACCCTTCCGTGTCTGGTTCCTCTTGCCTTCCGACACGCGCACCCTGCGAGGACGTCCGCCCGGAACCCGGATCGTCAAGGCGAGCGTTCGATCCGCCTCGTCCAGGACGGTGGGCGAGAGGCCCGCGAACCCGTGAGAGACCAACGTCCGCCAGAGGTCGACCGGCTCGCCCCCGGGAGCCCTGAGCTCGAGCTCGAGCGTCGTCACTCCGCCGCCTGCCGCTCGCGGAACGCTCGCACCTTTGCTCTGTTCCCGCAGGAGGACATCGAGCACCACTTCCCGCTCTTGTTCTTCGACCGGTCGAAGAACACGGACGCGCATCCCGGATCGTGGCAGACACGGAACCGTTCCCACCGTCCGTCGAGCTCCGCGAGGAAGGCCGATCCCAAGATCTGCCCGACGGCACCGCGGACCCCGGTGGCTTCCACGTGGATCGGGCCGCCACCGTCGCAGCCGAAGCACACACGCATACCGGTCTCCTCGGCGGCCCCGTTGAGGAACTCGGTCGCCGTCGCGTCCCGAGGCTCTCCCATGTTCTCGCGAACCTTGGAGGTGAGCGCATCCCGCACCCGGAGGGCCCACGCCAGGTCCTGGTCTCTTATCGCGTCCCCCGGATCGACCAACCCCCTCGATGCGAGCCACCATCGAAGGCTCTCCAGGCTCGGCGGGAGGCCTTCCGGGTTCCCGTGCTCGTGATCGTGGAGCGAGAGGAAACCGCGCACGAGCTCGAGATCGCCGGGGGCGGGCGGAGTCACGTCTCGCTCGTGGACGGGCTGGGGGAGGCGCTCCGTTTCCATGCCCTGATGGTACCTGGGCGAAACCACCCATGACGACTTGGCAGGTTACAAGGCGGCGAACGCCGGGACGGTTTTCGGGCGAGCGGTCCGAGGACCGCTGGTGGGCGTCGCGAGCGGGTGGAGCCAGACGCGGAGCCTACGCCGTGGCCCTAGACTCGGCGCATGTTGGCGTTCACCGA
>JALZDC010000198.1 GCA_030862755.1 Actinomycetota bacterium | reverse complement strand
GCCGACGACTACGAGACCTGGCAAGCCGATACGCTTTCGGGCACGCCCGAACAGGTCCTCGAGCGGGTTGCCGCGTTCGAGTCGCTCGGCGTCCGGGAGATCATCGTGGCGCCGTGGGTCGTTCCGTTCGCGATCCACGAACCTCAGCAGGTCGAGCTGTTCGCGGAGCGGGTGATAGCTCCCTGGCGAGGGAGATGATGGATCCGCGTGCGGCCGTCCTCGCGGTGCTGAGGGAGGAAGCCGGTCCCCTCCACTGGACGAAGATCCAGGACCTCGCCCTCCGGCGAGGCTACCTCGATCCCTTCGAGCATCCCGACGTGCGCAGGCAGGTGCAGACGACGCTGCGAGGGCTGGCGCGGGAGGGGCTCATCGAGAAGCGGACGACGGGGGTGTATCACTTGGCCGAGCGTGCCCCTGACGCCGACGCTTGAGCTTTCCGGCCGCCGGTCGCCTTGCGCCGGCCGGCTGCCGCCCTCTTCCTTCCGGAGGCTGCCTTCCGAGGGCGACCGCGGCGCTTCGTCGTGGCCGCGGGTCCCGCCCCGGCCATCTTGCGCGGGCGTCCCGGCCGTGGCCGACGAGCGCCGGCGATCAGCTCGGTCACGTGGCTCGCGCAGAGGTCTTTCGCGAAGTTGCCACGGCCGACCTTGATCGTCACCGTTTCGCTGGCGGCTTTCCCGCACACGTCGCAGACCACGATCGTTCTCTCAGCCATGATGGTTCCTCTCGATCGGGAGCCTCGCATAATAGTCTAGGAACCCCCCGGATTCGGATGCGCCTCCCGTCAACGTCGATAGTCGACGCCAGATATCCCCTCGAGTTTCTCGAAGCGGTGCTCGGCCTCGACCCACCGGACCGTGCCGGAACGTGACCGCATCACGAGGGAATATGTCGTGGCGCCATCCGGCCAGTACCGGACGCCCTGGAGCAACGATCCCTCGGTGATCCCGGTCGCAGCGAAGAACACATCCTTGCCGGACACGAGGTCGTCGGTCGTCAGCATACGGTTCGGATCGAGGCCCGCACGCCCAAGCTGTTCGCGTTCCTCGTCGGTCCTGGGCGCGAGGCGTCCCTGGATCGCTCCACCCATGCATTTCAGTGCCGCGGCCGCGACGACCCCTTCAGGCGTACCGCCGATCCCGATCAGCAGGTCCACACCGGTGCGCGGAGCCGCGGCGGAGATGGCTCCGGCCACGTCGCCGTCCATGATCAGGAACACTCGCGCCCCCGATCCCCGGACCGCCTCGATGATCGACTCGTGGCGAGGACGATCGAGGATCACGACCGAGACCTCCTCGACCTTCATGCCCTTGGCCTTCGCAACCTGGCGGACGTTCTCCTCCGGCGGCGCCGTCACGTCGATCACGTCGGCCGCCTCCGGGCCGGTCGCCACCTTCTCCATGTAGACGGCCACGTCGGGGAAGAACATCGTCCCGCGCTCCGCGAGCGCGATCACCGAGACGGCGTTGGGCTGTCCCGTCGCCGTGAGCCGCGTGCCGTCGATCGGATCGACCGCGACGTCGACCGCCGGCCCGGATCCGTTCCCGACGGACTCGCCGTTGAAGAGCATCGGCGCCTCGTCCTTCTCGCCTTCGCCGATGACGACGACGCCGTCCATCGACACCGAGTCGATCATGAAACGCATCGCATCGACGGCCGCCTGATCGGCGCCGATCTTGTCGCCGCGACCGATCCAGCGTCCGGCGGCGAGCGCCGCGGCCTCGGTCACGCGCGCGAGCTCCATCGCGAGGTTGCGGTCGGGTCGGATACGATTCGTCATCGGAGCACCTCCAGGACCTCGTAGGGCCGGGCGTCTTCGAAGAGCACCCGGTGAACAGCCTCGTGATACGGCACTCGAACGCCGCGCTCCGACGCGAGGCGCTGCACGTCGCGGGTCGATCCGACGCCTTCGACCGTGAGTCCACCGGCCTCGAGCTCGCGAAGCGTCTCTTCGGGGGGGTTGCCGGTCCCGACCAGCTCCCCGTATAGACGATTCCGGCCGCCGAGGCTCGTCACCAGCTGATCGCCGATCCCCGCCAGGCCCGTCGCCGTCTCGGGCCTGCCGCCCAGCTCGGTCACGAGCGCGACGATCTCCTGCGCGGCCCTCGTGAACAGCGCCGCCTTCGCGTTCTGGTAGCCGATGCCCGTGCCCTTGCCGAGCCCGTCCAGCAGTCCCAGGCCGATCGCGGCGACGTTCTTCATCATCGAACAGAGCTCGACGCCGATGACGTCATCGGAGAAGGAGAGCTGATAGTTACGATCGTCGAACGGTGTGCCCGCCTCCTCGGCAACCGACACGACGTCCGCGGCCCAGACCGCCGCGGTGGGGAGGCCTTCCGCCAGCTCTCGGGCGAGGCACGGGCCGCCCACCACCACGACGTCGGCGCCGGCGATCTCCTCACCGTAGACCTCGCTCATCCGCTTCCCTGTCGTCGGCTCGAGGCCCTTGGCCATGGAGACGGCCACGCGCGCGCTCGCGACGTGTTCTCGCACCATCGACGCCAACGAGCGGGCCCCGCCGGAGTTCGCCGCCAACACCGCGATCTCCACGTCGCGGGCCGCCGTGTCGAGATCGTTCGGTCCGTGCAGCTCGACCCCTGCCGGCAGATGCTCGGGGAGAAGCGGATGCTTCCGCTCGTCTCGCATCGACGCATAGGCGGCGAGGTCGTGCTCGTTCGCCCAGAGCGACGTGGGGAGACCTGCGCGCGCCGCATGCATCGCGAACGCCGTTCCCATCGCGCCGGCCCCGAAGACAGCCACCCGCGCCATGCGCCCACGATAGCCGCGGGCCGACCGGGCCTGCCACGTCGGATAGCCTTCCGCTCATCATGGATGCGCCGCGGTATCTGCAGGTCGACGACTACGAGCCTGTCGCGAAGGAGAAGCTCCCGCCCGACGTCTACGACTACTACGCGGGCGGTGCCGGGGACGAGAGCACGCTCGAGGAGAATCTCAGGGCGTTCGGCCGGTGGGTCCTTCGTCCGCGTTTCCTTCGCGCGTCGGGGTTCCCGGATACCTCGGCCGAGCTGCTGGGCACCCGCGTCGATCTCCCCGTCCTCGTCGCGCCTTGGGCGTACCAGGGGAGAGCCCATCCCGATGGCGAGCGAGCCACCGTCCGTGGCGCCGCTCGGGCGGGAACGATCGCGGTGGTGTCGTCGACAGCCGTGGACGATCTCGAGCGGATCGCGGCGGCGAGCGACGGGCCGAAGTGGTGGCAGTTGTACCTGTTCGCCGATCCGGCACTGAACGACGAGATGCTTGCCCGCGTGGTGTCGGCCGGCTACGAGACGATCTGTTGGACGGTCGATTTCCCCATCGGCGGCTCCGGCATCGCGACACTAGGAGTGGGTTCGTCATGCCATTCGGCATCGGTGACGCCGACTACGTCTACGAGCCGAACATGTCCTGGGACCATCTGACGTTCATCCGCGAGCACGCGCCGGGCCTCCCCGTCCTGGTGAAGG
Source organism: Actinomycetota bacterium (assembly GCA_030862755.1). Classification (GTDB taxonomy): domain Bacteria; phylum Actinomycetota; class UBA4738; order UBA4738; family HRBIN12; genus JAJNBA01. The sequence goes on along the minus strand of JALZDC010000198.1, from coordinate 12,394 downwards.
GGATCCTCACGGCCGAGGATGCTGTGCTGGCTGTCGAACACGGCGCCGATGGGATCGTGGTGTCCAACCACGGCGGGCGGCAGCTCGACGGGTGCCTGGCGTCGCTGGACGCGTTGCCCGAAGTCGTGGCCGCGGTCGCGGGTCGCCTGCCGGTCCTGATGGACGGCGGCGTCCGGCGGGGAACCGACGTAGTGAAGGCGATCGCGCCTGGGGGCGTCGGCGGCGGTGATGGTCGGCCGGCCCGCCGCGTGGGCTCTGGCGGCAGAGGGCGAGGATGGGGTCGCGGGCGTGCTCGGCATCTTCCGGGCGGAGATAGAGAACGCGATGGCGCTCACGGGCTGCCGTTCCGTCGCGGACGTCGGGAGGGAGCTCGTCGCGCCCGCGCCCTGACGGCGCCCCGGCGTGGACGGCCTCCCCGACGGTCTGACACCCTTTGCGCTGTGCCCGGATACGACCTGCACAGCCATTCGAACCGTTCCGACGGGACGCTCGCGCCTGCGGAGGAGATGCGTCTCGCCGCGGAACGGGGCTTGGCGGGCGTGGCGCTCACGGATCACGACACGTTCGAGGGTCTGGAGGAAGCCGCGTCCGCGGCGGATGAGCTCGGTCTCGATTTCGTGCCCGGGATCGAGTTCTCGGCGGAGTACGACGCCGCGAGCCTCCACATCCTCGGATACTGGGTCGATCCGACCGACCCCGCGATCGATGTCGAGCTGCTTCGCCTCACGGCCACCCGGTTCCGGCGCGGCGAGATGATCGTGGAGAAGCTCCGCGAGCTCGGCCTGGACATCTCGCTCGAGCGCGTTCTCGAGCTGGCTGGGGGGGAAGCGATCGCGAGACCGCACGTCGCCGCAGCGATGGTCGAGGCGGGGATCGTCGCGGACGAGAAGGAAGCCTTCGACCGCTACATTTCCGACGACGGCCTGGCCTACGTGCCGAAGCATGCGCTCCACCCGATGGAGGCCCTTCGGTTGATCGGCGAGGCAGGCGGAGTGTGCGTGCTCGCGCATCCCGGGATGTGGCGAGGGAACGACACCGTACCCGACGCGCTGATCGATCAGATGGCGGCGAAAGGGATGGTGGGCCTCGAGGTCCGCCACCCCGACCACGACGAGCAGATGCGAGCGAAGTACGCGGCGATCGCGGACCGGCTGCAACTGGTGCCGACGGCCTCCTCGGACTGCCATGGCGAGCGCTACGGCTTCCGGATGGGGCAAGAACGCACCGACGCGGAGATCTTCGCGGAGCTGAGACGTCGCGCCGGCCGCTGACCGAGGCAACCGATATCGAGACCGAAGATGGGCGTGACCTGAAGCGATGACGATCGAGATCGTCTTCCTCGATATCGGCGGCGTGCTTTACGACGACACGGTGTACGCGCGTGCCTGGCACAGCGCTCTGCGCGATGCCGGCGCGCGCTTCACCGACGCCGAGTTCGACGACGAGTACACGCGGGCGAGGACGGAGCAGTCGGGATCGTTCCGGCGCCGGCTGATCGCGCGGTTCCTCCCGGGGGGCAACCTCCGCGAGCTGGAGATGCTCGCCAGCCGATACTGGCAGTACCCTCCCTCTGCCCTCTACGACGACGCGGTCCCGTGCCTAGAGGACCTGCAGGGTCGGTACCGCCTCGGGGTGATCGCGAATCAGCCGGGTGAGGTTCGTGCGGCGATGCGGCGAGACGGCCTGGAACCGTTCTTCGAGGTCTGGGGCGTCTCCGACGAGCTCGGCGTCGGGAAACCGGATCCCGCGCTTTTCGAGCTCGCCGTGAAGGCCGCAGGGGTCGCCCCCGGCGCGGGCGCCATGGTCGGGGATCGTCTCGACTACGACATGCGCCCGGCCAGACGCGTGGGCATGAGCACGATCTGGATGCTCCGCGGCGAGGCGCCCGACGATCCCACGCCCGAGCAGCTGGCGGAGACCGACGGGGCGATCAGAGGACTGGCCGAGCTCCCCGCCGAGCTGGAGAGGCTGTCCTCGACGTGAGCGCGACGGTTGGGGAACAGACCCACATCCTCGTCGTGGGTGCAGGCTTCGGAGGTCTCCACGCGGCGATGAGCTTGAAGAACGCCGTGGCCGAGGGCCACCGCGTGACGGTCGTCAACCAGGAGAGCTTCTTCCAGTACCAGCCGTTCCTGCCCGAGGTGGCCTCGGGCACGATCGACCCGCGAGCCGCCGTGGTGCCGCTCCGCCGGGTGCTGGAGCACTGCCGGATCGTGATCGGCGAGGTCACCCGCGTGGATCACGGAGCGCGCCAGGCGCGCGTGCGCACCGCGGGCGGAGACGAACGGAGGATCGGCTACGACATCGTCGTGCTCGCGCCCGGCTCGCGTTCGCGCGTTCTCCCGGTGCCGGGACTCGCCGAACGCGGGATCGGCTTCAAGACCGTGCAGGAGGCGATCTATCTGCGGAACCAGGTCCTGGCGCAGCTCGATGTCGCGGCCTCCGAAGTGGACGCCGCACGACGTCGAGCCGCGCTCACCTTCGTCTTCGTCGGCGGCGGCTACGCGGGCGTCGAGGCGCTCGGCGAGCTCGAGGACCTCGCTCGCGATGCCATCGAGACCTATCCGGACCTCGACGCATCCCAGATGCGTTGGGTCCTCGTCGACGCCTCGGACAGGATCCTGCCCGAGCTTCCGGCGGGACTCGCGTCTTACGCTCAGGACCTGCTTCAGCAGCGCCGGATCGAGATCAAGCTCGGGACCCGGCTCGTCTCGGCCGAAGGGGGCATGATCCGGCTCTCGGACAGGGAGGTCTTCCCCGCCGAGACGTTGGTGTGGACGGCCGGGGTGAAACCGTCGCCCCTCGCGCGTGACTCCGGGCTTCCGGTCGACCAGGAGGGTCGTCTGGTCCTCGACCGTTACCTCCGGGTCGAAGGCCTCGACGATGTCTGGGGCGCCGGTGACGCGGCCGCCGTCCCCGACGAGACCACCGGGCGACTCTCCCCGCCCACGGCGCAACATGGACTCCGTCAGGGGAAGCGTGTGGCCGCCAACATCGAGGCGGTTCTCGCCGGCCGTCCGCTGCAGCCCTTCGTGTACGCGAGCATCGGTAGCGTGTGTTCGCTCGGGCGCTACAAGGGCGTCGCGACCGTCAAGGGCCTGAGGTTCAAGGGATCCATCGGGTGGATCCTGCACCGCTCGTACCACCTGCTCGCGATGCCCACATGGACCAGGCGAGTGAAGATCGCGATGGATTGGACGACCGCGCTCCTCTTCCCCCGAGACCTCGCGCAACTCGGCTCGCTGGGGAGACCGCGGGAGCCGTTCGAGCGCGCTTCGGGTGATCAGCCCTGAGTGGCGCTCGAGGTGTCGATTACGCAGACAGGTTGCCTTCGGAATCCGCGAGGACGATGAAGTCCTCACCGGGCTACGGTGTCCTCGACGTTGACCCCGTTCGGATCGCGGAGGACGACCCAGTCCTCCTCGGGTGGATCGCGGGGCTCGTAGCCGAGGGCACCGCGTCAGACGCCCTCATCGCCCAGAGGTCGCTGCAGTCGATGACCGAGCCGACCTTCACGCTGAGTTCAGGCGCCGCGTTTGCGCTGGAGCTGGCTGGCAGCCTGCAGGGCCGCGTGGGAGCCCGCGATGTCTGGCATCTCGTGACCGCCCGCGAGCTCCTCGGCCGCCCACCGGGTCATGTCGCGGATCGACACGATCCCGACGACGTTCCCGCCGTCGACGATGGGCAGGTGACGGATGTTGCGCGACACCATCTGCTCGGCCGCGTCGGAGAGCTCGGTCTTGGGATCGACCGTGACGAGGTCGCGGCGGGTCATGCCGTGCTCGACGGTCGTGGTGTTCGGATCGCCGCCCTCGGCCACGAGGTTCACGATGTCGCGCTCGGTCACGATGCCCTCGAGCTTCTTGCCGTCCAGCACGACGACCGAGGAGATGCCGTGCGAGCGCATCATCTTGGCGACGTCGGCGAAGGAATCGCTCGAGCTCGCCGTCTTCACGTCCGAGTGCATGATCTCGCCGACGAGCATCGAACCTCCCCGAGTCCGCTTGGGGAGCCAGCCTACTACGGGGGGCTCGCGCACACCCCGGTGACATGTTGCCGTGATGGTGAGATCGACCCACATCGCGGACGTCAGGTGTTCGACGGGCGTTCAGCGAGGAAGCGTCGAGGCGTCCTCTTCGCGACCGAGGGCATCGAGTGGATCGGCGCGCACGCACGGGCACCGAAGGCGGCGGCGGCGCCGTCGACCTCGCGAGCCGCCGGGAAGACCCTGATGCCGGGGTTGATCGACGTCCACGTGCACCTACAGTTCGACGGCAGCTCGGACTTCGAGAAGGGGTCGAGGGATCTCACGACGCCGGGTCAGGCGGCGATCAAGGCAGTGGTGAACGCGAAGCGGAACCTGGATGCCGGCGTGGACTCGATCGAGCATTTGCAATGACGGCTGCAACCGCTCGCGAGATGGTCGCGAGCGGCACCTTCCGCTCTCCGACGATCTGCGCGGTCTGCGGGATCGAGAACGCGGACCGCGTCCCGGGGTAGGCCCTCGAGAAGGCCCTGGGTGGGAGGCGCATGGCAAGCCGGCGTCTAGCGATCGCGCAGGATCAGCTCGAGCATCTCGACGCCCTCGCTGAGCGCGGCGAGCTCGGTGGGGGAGAGGGCGGCGAGCGACCTGCTCAGGGTCTCGACGCGTCTCGCGCGTCCTCGCCTGAGCGTCCGGGCTCCGGTCGGCGTCGCGAGGACCCGCACCGCTCTCGCGTCGTCCGGATCGGCGTCACGGACCGCGAGCCCGTCCCGGACGAGTCCGTCCACCAGCCTCGTCATCGTCGGGGGCTCGACCTGCTCGATCCGCGCGAGCTCGCCGATCCGCTTGGGGCCGGCGAAGACCAGGACCGACAACACGGAGAGGCGCGGGGCAGAGATGCCCAGCGCCTCATCCTCCACGCGAAGGCGCCGCAAGAGGTGGATCGCGGCCGAGTGGAGCCGGTCCGCCACCCGCCCCACCTCTCGCGTCGGGGAAGTTCGCCTTGACGTGGTCATCGATATTTAGTTAGGCTACACAAATAGTAGCCGGGAGGGAAACGATGGCAAGCACCTCGCAGGACCTCTTCGTGGCGATCGAGGCGGGTGATGTGCGTGGAGTCGGCGCGATCCTCGACGGTCACCCGGCGGCCGCGAGCTCACGAGACGCGAGTGGCGTGTCGGCGCTGATGCGGGCCCTCTATCGCTTCGACAAGGCACTGATCGATGCCGTCGAGAGATGTGTCGATACGCTCGACGTGTTCGAGGCCGCGGCGTTCGGCGACGTCGACCGGCTCACGGTCCTCCTGGAGGAGGATCCTCCCCTGGTGGCCTCGTACTCCGGCGACGGCTTCACAGCGTTGCACTTCGCCGCCTTCTTCGGCAGGTTCGAGGCCGCCGAGCTGCTCATCGATCGGGGCGCCGAGGTCGACGCCCTCGGCCGCGGATGGATGACCGGCACCGCGATGCACTCCGCCGTGAGCCGGCTCCACTCCGACGTCGTCCGGATCCTCCTCGATGCGGGCGCGAACCCGAACGTCCGTCAGTCGGGGGGATGGACCCCGCTGCACGCGGCCGCGGCGAACGGCGACCTCGCCAGCGTTCTCCTCCTCCTCGACGCCGGTGCCGACCTCACGGCGACCAACGACGAGGGACGGAGCGTCGGCGACCTCGCGACCGAGAGCGGCGACACAGCCACGGCCGATCTGATCCGCTCGAAGCTTCAGACGGCGCCGTAGTCGGCGAACACGTACTCCTGCTCCATCGACTCGCAGGGGTTCCCGCGTCCGAATGATATCCGTCCCTCGGTCACGTCCGCCACGCACCAGAAGACCGTCTTCGAGGTCGGGTGCCCCCACTCGGGATGACGGCAGACCTCGTTCGGCTGGTTCTCGTGATCCGAGAGGATGCTCCGCAACACCTGCGGTGTCACGGATCCCGCTGGATGGTCCGCCAGGAGGTCGCGAGCCCGGCAGAACCGAACGTCGGAACGGACGGCGTAGTCGGGGTCGCCCTCGTACGGTCGCATCCGTTCGCTCACGTAGTGGTTCGTGTGCGCCAGGTGGTCGTCGTCATCGAGGTGCGTGATCTCGACGTCCGTGGCGCTTCCCTCGACGTTCGCGACGTCGCCGTAGCGGTCGGAGAGCAGGTTGTTGTACGACGAGGCCCGGTCCGGCCTGATCGCGCGGGCGATCATCTCGTGGAGGTTGTGGGCCCGGAGCATCTCGAAGACCTGGTGCGATCGTGAGATCCCCACACGCTCGTCGTTCGGGCTGAGCTCGTTGCCCGTGAGGGACAGCCCGGCTTGGTTCCAACCCACGCTGATCCACGGCACGCCGCCGATCTGGAGGATCACCGGCTCGTCATCGACGGTCTTCTCGATCGCGACGATGTCCGCCTCCCTCTCGGGCCGCAGATCGTTGTTGTGGCCGATCCACAGATGGCCGTCCGCCGTCGCCGCCGGCCCGGCGACCACGTCGCTGCAACGGCCCTGGGTACGCTTCGAGTACGGCGTGTACCAGATCTCCTCGACCGTGGTCGCGAAGAACTCGACGGCGTCCACGCCTGCGCCCTCCGCGCAGCCGTCGAGCTCTTCGATCAGCCACGGGAGCGACGGAGAGGTGACGTCACGGTATCCCCGGGCCAACTTCAGCTGCGCGTCCCGCGTCCGCCCCTCGGGGAGCTGCTCGTCGAAGGCCTCGATGCCTCGCCGGATCTGCTCCGCGCCGAGCTCTCCCATCTGGATCCCCACCTCGTGATGGGTCCCTGAGATCCGGTAGAGCTCGAGTGGATGGGGCGTCATCCGACGATGGTATCCCGTCTCCTCCTTCGCCTACCGAGTCTTGTCACTCTCGGGAGGTACGGTTGGCTATGACCCCCTGCCAACGACTCCAGGGAAGGTGACCGGATGACCAACGACGTCCTGATCGCGGCCCTCGCCGCATGCGTCGGTGTGGCGCTGGGCGTGCTGGTGGTGCTCCGCCGTCAGCCGGCCCAGGGCGAGGACGCGGAGGCTCTGAACGCCCTCGGCGCCGTGAACGCCCAGCTGCACGCGGAGCTGACCGCCAGGTTGGAGGTCCAGGCGGCCGAGCTCCGCCGGATCGCCGACGCCTCCGGCCAGCGGGAGACCGCGACCGACCACCTCAGAACCGGCCTGGAGGCCACTCGTCAGGTCCTGGAGCAGCTCCAGGTGCGCGACGAGGAGCGTCGGTCCGCGGAGTCGGAGAACCGGGAGGTCGTCCGACGGCTGGCCACGGTCCTCGCCGGCGGGAACACCAAGGGCCGGGCGGGAGAGCACGTTCTACGCGAGCATCTCGGCCAGCTTCCTCCGTCCATGCTCGCGTCGGACTTCCGCGTGAACGGCAGGGTCGTGGAGTTCGGCCTGCGTCTTCCGGACGGCCGACGACTGCCGATCGACTCCAAATGGTCGGCCGTGGCGGAGCTCGAGGCGATGGAAGCGGAGGAGGATCCGACCCGTCGGGACGCCTGCGCGCGGAAGGTGGAGAAAGCGGTGGGCGCGCGGGCGAAAGAGGTTGGGCAGTACATCGACACGTCGGTGACGGCACCGGTCGCGGTCGCGGCTGTGCCGGACGCCGCCTATCAGGTGCTGTCCCGGGCCCACACCGAGGCGTTCATGCGCGGCGTGGTGATCGTCCCGTACTCCAGTGCGCTTCCCATCATCATGTTCCTGTATGCGCTGGTCGAGCGGTTCGGCGACGCCGCGGACGTGCAGGCCGCGCTCGCGGAGGTCGGAACGCTCCTCGACGCGATGGACGCCATCGTCGAGAACAAGTTCTCGAAGGCCGGCACGATGATCTCGAACGGCGCCGACGAGTTCCGATCCAACCTCGGCAAGGCTCGCGGCTCGATCGCACGAGCTCGCCACGCGGAGCAGCTCCAGCTGGCGAACGTGGAGGACGAGGAGGTCCTCTCGATCGTGCGCTGAACCTCGGCTGGGTAGGCTGGCCGCCAATGGACTTCGATGAGGCCCTCGAGCGCTTCGGCTTCCACCTGCGGGAGGAACGTGGCTTCGGCAGGGGCGCGAAGCTCCACCTCGCGCACCCCAACCGCTACCTGACCTACATGGTGCACGCCTATCCCGACGGCACCGCGATCTTCAGCTGGGAGTTCGCGCTCGGTGAGTACCTGCTGACGAAAGGCATCCAGGTGGGATCCGACGAAACGCTGAATCAGTTCGCCTACCCTCGGGAGGAGCTCCGCGGTCTGCAGGAGGGCACGTGGCTCACGTCCGCGATCGAGCGCACCGAGGCGATGCTCGCCGACCTCCGGATCGACCGGCCCGAGGACTGACCGGGCAAGGGAAAGGGCGACGCGCCAACCGCGCCGCCCCTTTCCTTGGTTCAGGCTCTTCGGTTCAGACGATCCGGACGTTCTGGGCTTGGGGCCCCTTCTGTCCGTCGACGATGTCGAATTCGACCGCCTGTCCCTCCTCGAGGTTCTTGTAACCCTCCCCGGTGATACCGGAGAAGTGCACGAACACGTCGGGGCCTTCGGACTGGGTGATGAAGCCGAACCCCTTCTCGGGGCTGAACCACTTCACGGTGCCTGTTGCCACTGGCGTTCCCTCCTTCCGCGGCCGGTGCGGACGTATCGGCGCAGCGTGTCCGTCGGCCTACCCGGCCTCGGCCGGGGAGGGAACTGCCAGAACAACGGTGCCACAAGAACCGGTGCTGCATGAACCCTCGAAGTGGAGGGTACCCGATACGGCCGCCACGTGCCAGCGCCGAGCACGCACGGCCCCGATCATCATGCGGCCCGAGTCCCGCCGACCAACCTGAGGTATTCGCCCCGCTTGGCGAACGTCTCCTTCATCTGCTCGCCGATCTTCTCGACGACCTCGTCGCGGTACGCCTCATCGAGCTGGGTCGCCACCGCGTAGTACAGCGCGGCGAACGACGCCATCCCGGTCGCGACCCGGAGAAGCTCCACCGTGATCACGACCGCGGTGTCCCCGAAGAAGGGGATCCGAAGAAGTTCGGTCCCGTGCTTCCCCAGCCAGAGCTCTCGCACGCCGACGCTCACCAGCAAGGACCCGAACACCACGAAGAACAACCAGACGGCAGAGGCGACGAACACCACCTGGAGGAACTGGCTGAGGAACACCACGATCCCCACGTTCACGCGCTGCGGGTTGGTCAGCGGAGAGCCCTGCAGTTCCGCCTCCCGCTCGAGACCGCGAACACCGCCCGGGAGGCGCAGCAGCAGGAAGCCCGCGGCCAGGAGCAGGAACAGTCCCGCCGCCGCGAAGAACTTCGGCAGTCGCGGCACCGTCCAGATCTGCCAGGTCTCGGTCGTGAAGAAGATCACCAGCAGGAAGAAGAGCAGGAGGGAGAGGGCGCGAACGAGGACCGTGAGCGAGGCGGCGAAGAGGGTCACGAACCTGCGCACGGCCCATTCGAGGATCGACACCGCGCCGAACCCGAGCACCAGGTACACGACCCCGAGGAGGGCGGTGTTGCCGAACAAGGTGACGACGGCGCTCGTCTGCTGTCCGCCGAAGATGAGCGGGAGCACGGAGGGCACCAGCACGAACACGATCATCTCCGCGGGCCCGACCCGCCGGGGCACGGAGACGAAGATCTGTCCTCGGGACAGGTTCAGCGCTCCGATGATGCCGAGCGCGATCGCGATGCCACCGGCGAGGAAACCGACGTTCGTCCAGAATCCGAAGTCGAAGTTCAGCGCGTTCAGGATCTCGACCACGAAAACGAGGGTGAGGAAGGGAAGAGCCTTCGCGAAAGCCTGACGGGCCGAGTACCCGCGGATGAACGTCGGCAGCCCAGCCCTGCGGAAAGATCGTTCGAGCTCGGTGACCCGATGATCGTCTCCCATGGCAGCTATCGAACCACAGGCCCCCGTCGTCGGAGCGGGAGACCGAAGGCTTGGGAACGGAAGGGTCCATCCCCGGGAGGAGGCGCTACCCTCCCTACGTGTCCTTCTCCTCCGCTCTCGTGATCTTCGCCCACCCGGACGACGCCGAGTTCTTCTGCGGCGGGACGGTGGCCCGGTGGGCCCGGGAGGGATGCGCGGTGCACTACGTCTGCATCACGGACGGATCCGCCGGATCGAACGACCCCGGCACGACCCGCGATGCGATGCGGGTGGTCCGGGAACGGGAGATGCGTGCGGCCTCTGAGATCCTCGGCGTGACGTCGGTGGCGTTCCTCGGTGAGCTGGACGGCTTCCTCGAAGTGACTCCCGAGACGAGGAGGAAGGTGACGCGCGAGGTCCGGCGGATCCGCCCAGAGGTGATCGTGGCTCCGGACCCATCGCGCCTCTGGTACGGGAACGGCTACATCAATCACTCGGATCACAAGGCGGCGGGCACGCTCGCGCTGTGCGCGGTGATGCCGGACGCGCCGACCCGGGTGATGTTCCAAGAGCTCGAGGAAGAGGGTCTGGAGCCCTACGAGGTTCCGAACCTCTATCTGTCGGTGAACGGGCCCGACACGTTCGTCGACATCTCCGACACGCTCGCTCTCAAGCTCAAGGCTCTGGCCGCGCACGAGTCGCAGCTGGGACCGGAGGTGGAGGAGTGGGTCACCGCCCGAGCACGTGAGATCGGGGAGCAAGCAGGGTGCGAGTTCGCGGAGGGCTTCAAGGCCTTCCGATTCGTGGACGACGAGGACTAGATGGACGAGGAACGCGAGGAGCGCGATCAGCCATACGAGCTCACCTCCGAGGAGCGGCGAGACATCCAGGCCGATCTCGACGACCTCTCGTCGATGCGTTCGGCGTTCTCCGATCAGGGCGTGAAGGGCGTCGTGATCGCGTGCCAGGAATGCGGCGCGAATCACTTCTACGAGTGGGAGCTGCTGCGAGACAACCTCGAGCACATGCTGCAGTCGGGTGAGCCTCGGATGCACGAGCCGGCGTTCAACATCGTGGAAGAGGAGTACATACAGTGGGACTACGGGAAGGGGTACGTCGATGCGCTCACGGACACGGGGCTCGAGCCCGCCCACCGGATCGAGCTCACGAGGTGTCCCTGGTGCCAAGCCCCGTTCGCCGAGGATCACGCCTTCTGTCCCCGATGCGGCCGTTCGATGGGCGCCGTCCGTCTCTATCAGGAGCTGATCGGCAAGGGGATGGACGAACGGGACGTGAGGGCGTTGCTGGTGCGAGCCGGTTTCGAGCCCTTCTGAACCGCTCGTAGCGCATCATCGCCGCCCTATCGCTTCCTCTGGCGCACCTTGTCGAAGGCAGGTGGTTCGAGCACGCACTCGTCCGGCGTCTTGTCGGGTCGCAGGCCGCGGAACGACGGAGCGCGCATCTTCCCGGTCGACCTGGTGATCTCGTGGTACTCGACCTCGCATACGAGCTCGGGCTCGACGAACGTCGCGCCCTTCAGCTTCCGGAGCGCGCCGTCGTCGATCGGTGGATCTTGGCGCACCAGGGGCTCGAGCTGCTCCATCAGCTGCTCGAGCATCTTCTGCGTGAAGCCCGTGCCGATCTGACCGACCCATCGGAGTTTGCCGCCGTCGATCGCACCGACCAGGAGAGCGCCGAAGCTCCCCGCGCGTCCACCCTGGCCCGGCGTCCAACCCAAGACCACGCAGTCCTGGGTCGAGATCAGCTTGATCTTCCGCCAGTCGGGCGAGCGCCTGCCCGGCATGTACTTCGAGCGCTTCCTCTTGGCGACCACGCCTTCGAGCCCGAGCGACCGCGCGCCCTGGACGAAGGCCTCGCCGTCTCCATCCACGTATCCCATCAGCTGGAGCCGGTGGTCCTCCTCGACGATCAGCTGCAGCAGCCCTCGTCGTTCCTCGAGCGAAAGGCCTGTCGTCTCATGACCGTCCAGCCACAGGAGGTCGAAGGCGACGAAGGCGACGGGGATCTGCTTCGCGACCCGTTTGATCTCCCGCTCGTTATGCAGGTTCATCCGTTGCTGCAGGGCTTCGAACGACGTCCGGCCGTCGCCGTCCACCGCGACGATCTCGCCGTCGAGCACCCCGTTCACCTGGTCGACCAGCTCGTGGATCATGTGGATGTCGGGGTACTGGAAGGTCACGTCGCGTCCCCTTCGGGTCCTGAACACCGTGCTGCCCGTTTCCATCTCCGCCAGGGCACGGATCCCGTCCAGCTTGGGTTCGAACCGCCACGCGGGATCGTCGAAGGGCTCCCCACCGCCTTCCGCGAGCATCGGTTGGAGCCGGACCGGCTCGGCGGGGAGGGGGGCGTCCTGAGCGGACGCGAGGAACGCGAGCCAGTCGGTCCTCGTCTTCACGAAGTGGAACTCGACGCCGGGATAGCGGCGGCCGTGGAGCCGGAAGCTCACCTTCGTGTCGGTCCACTCCACCGGCTCGTACCACCCGTCATCGAAGATGCGAACCTCGCCGGCGCCGTAGTGTCCCTCGGGGATCGTGCCCTCGAAGGTGCCGTACTCGAGCGGATG
>JALZDC010000188.1 GCA_030862755.1 Actinomycetota bacterium | reverse complement strand
CCCAAGGAGAGACCGGCAGGCGAAGAACCGAGGCGAACGTCGAAGCAAAAGAAGGGGAAGCCGCAGACGCCGGCCGCCGCCTCCACGCGGGACACGCCCGACTCCGAGATCAGAGACGCGAGGGCCCACGCCGCAGCCCTGGAGACGTTCGTTCGACTCACGGAGGCGGACCGGCAGCCCCAAGACGCGGTCGATCAAGAGGCTGTCCGCGCTCTGTCGCCGGCCGCCGCCCGCAAGAAGCTCCTCGCGGAGCGGCTCAAGCCGCCGCCGCAAGAGGAGTCGACGGGCGATCCGCGAACCGGCACGGACTAGCGAGCACAGGTCGTCCCAGCTCGTCATCGCGATCGTGAGCCCGGCGAAGAGGACGGGTGCCGCGATGAGGTGGCGATCAGCATCTTCCTTCGTGAGGAAAAGCGCCACCCCGGCAACTGCCGCCAGAGCGAGCATCGCCAACATCACGGTCGGTTCCACCCGGATCTCCCGCCCGACGGCGGGATGACGCTCACGGAACCGTTCGTTGAGGGCCGGCGGAGCGCCGTCGGCCACCCGCTCCTTCCGCCAGATGCTCACCAACGGCACCACGAGGGACCACCAGGGGAAGATCAACAGGAGGCCTACGGTCCATCCGATGCGGCCGAGCGGACCCATCGTCGTGGGCCCCGCCCTCCACCGAGACATCTTGACATCGGTCCTCGGCGTCCCCGCGAAGGTTCCGGACTCGTGGAGCGGAGGACGCGCGGCGAACGGCGTCACGGGCGCATAGCAGGTCGCGCACCAACCGAGGTCTGGCCTCAAGGCGTCGCCGCTGGCGCGGCAGAGGGGGCCGATCGGCATTTCAGAGGTATCGGAACGTACCCGGACCCCCCGGTTGACCACGCCCCCCGGTAGCATGGACCTACGCCGGCGGCCGCAGCCAGCGGCCGGGAAGGAGTCCGAACGCACATGGCCGACCTGATGGAGGCCGTCACCTCCCTCGCCAAGCGGCGAGGCATCGCGTTCCAGTCCTCGGAGATCTACGGCGGCCTCCGCTCGTCGTGGGACTACGGGCCGCTCGGCACCGAGCTCAAGCGCAACGTCCGCGACCAGTGGTGGCGGTCGACGGTGCAGCTGCGCGAGGACGTCGTCGGGCTCGAGGCCGCGGTGATCATGTCGCCGAAGGTGTGGGAGGCCTCGGGACATCTCGAGGTCTTCACCGACCCGCTGGTCGAGTGCCTGAACTGTCATCAGCGCTTCCGCGCCGACCACCTGCCCGGGTTCCACGCTCCCCAGTCCGGTCACGAGGAAGACGACACGACCCTCGACATGGAGCACGCGCCGAAGTGCCCGAACTGTGGGCAGACGGCGTTCACGGATCCGCGCAACTTCCATCTCATGTTCAAGACGAACATGGGTCCGATCGACGACGCCGAGAACACCGTGTACCTCCGGCCGGAGACGGCGCAAGCGATGTTCGTGGACTTCGCCACGATCCAGCAGGTGAGCCGCCAGAAGGTGCCGTTCGGGATCGCCCAGATCGGCCGTTCGTTCCGCAACGAGATCACCCCCGGGAACTTCATCTACCGCCTGCGTGAGTTCGAGCAGATGGAGATGGAGTTCTTCGTCGAGCCGGGCACCGACGAGGAGTGGCACGAGTTCTGGATCGGGGAGCGGATGCGCTGGTGGACCGATCTCGGGCTGCGCGATGAGAACCTGCGCCTGCGCGAGCACGACGCCGACGAGCTATCGCACTATTCGAAGCGCACCGTCGACGTCGAGTACCGATTCCCATTCACGGATTGGGGTGAGCTCGAAGGCATCGCGAACAGGACCGACTTCGACCTGAAGGCGCATCAGCAGGCATCCGGTGAGGACCTGACGTACTTCGACCAGGAGAAGGAGAAGCGGTACCACCCGTTCGTGATCGAGCCCGCGGTAGGTGTGGATCGCGCGGTGCTCGCGTTCCTGCTGGACGCCTACCGCGAAGAGGAGGCGCCGACGGCCAAGGGGGGCACGGAGAAGCGCACCTACCTGGCCCTCGACCGTCGGCTTGCGCCGACGAAGGTGGCGATACTCCCCCTCTCCCGCAATGAGAGGCTCACGCCGGAGGCACGGCGCGTCTTCGATATCGCGAAGAGTACGTGGATGTGCGACTTCGACGACGCCGGCTCGATCGGCCGCCGTTACCGGCGGCAGGACGAGGTCGGGACGCCGTTCTGCGTGACCGTCGACTTCGATTCGCTGGAGGACGCGCAGGTGACCGTCCGGGAGCGGGACTCGAT
>JALZDC010000172.1 GCA_030862755.1 Actinomycetota bacterium | reverse complement strand
GCGGAATCGTCTGGAGCGGATCCAGCAGCGGCGACACCAAGCGGCCGGCAACCATCCCTGTCGACGCGCCCAGGGCAAACGCCGCCAGGAGCATCGCGGCGAGCTCCAGCACGAGAGCGGCGCTCGCCTGCCGGTGGCGCATCCCCATGCGCATCGACAACACGTTGGAGACGGAGCGGGCGCGTTGCCGCGCTTGGAGATACACGACCAGGACGCCGATCACGAGGAACGCGGCCGCGAGGCCTAGCACGTTCAGCATCGCGAAGGTGTCGATCGCCGCCGCAACGAACGGCACTTCTTTCACCTCGTCGGCGGTGATCGTGCCCCGAGGGAACGCATCGAGCTCGCTCACGGACGCGAGCGCCTCCTCCGTGTTCCCCGCGATCCAGAATTCCGTTCGAGCCCCCGGGCGACGGAGGGGGTTGCTCCGAGCGCCCACCCGCTCCTCGAGCGCCGCGGAGTCCACGACCAGCACAGGGTCGTCCGAGTACACACCGGGGAACACGCGCGGTCGCCCGACAACCTCGATCGGCGTCTGGAGGTTGGACATCTCGATCGCGGCGGGCGTCCCCTCACCCTGTACGAGCAGAACGGGCAGCCGCCCGCTCTTCCTGCTGAGGCGCCCGACCATGGCTTCCAGGGGTACGTCGGCGAACGAGTCGCTCCAGAACGCGGCGCCGACGATCGTCTCGGGGTCGATGCCGACCATGTCGAAGGGTTGCTCGCCGGGAAGGAGCGAACCGGCGTACTTCAGGCGAGTCGCTCGCGTGATCGGTAGCGGGAAGGTTCGCTGTGAGGGGGAATCATGGTCCACCCAGACCTGCACATCGCTTCCGACGAAGACGCCGGCCTTCGCGTCGACGGTGGCTCGGAGCGACCGAACGATGGTCTGGGCGTTCACGAAAACCCCCAGACAGAGCGCCGCGGCCGAGACGAGTAAGACGGTCAGCTGCGGCAGGCTGGTCAGCCGATGGACGGCCAGGTACGCGACCGGCGAGTTGCGACCCAACCTCGATCCCGTCCGGCGGAGCGCCTCGACCCCGATGCGGGCACCAAGCGCGGCGAAACCGGCCACGAACAGGACAGGGAACGCGAGCAGGAGCGCGCTCGGCCGCGTGATGTCGAGCCGCGGATCCGCGATGAGCGCGCCTCCCGCGTTCAGCCGCGAGAGCAGCCAGAGCGCCCCGGGGATCGCGAGCACCTCCCACGGCACCCAAGCGAGCCGCCGCTTGAGCGAGTGCACTTCGAACGTCCTGAGGAACATGACGCCGGAGACCACCCCGAGGACCAGAAGTGCGGCGGCGCCGGCGGCCGTCGCCGAGGTGAACGATGCCGTCCAGGCTGAGGAGGCCGCCGGCGCCGCCGGCCCGAACACCGAGATCAACAACCACCCCAGACCGAGGCCTGAAGCGGCCCCCAGCGCAGCCGGGATCGCCGCTTCGAGGGTGGACTTCGTTGCGAAGCGGACCGGGCCCCATCCACGAGCGTGCAGGAGCGCCGCCTCCGTGCGACGCCCGGTCACCGCGAACGCAGCGGTCGCGGCCACCACAGCGGCCGCCACGCCCAACCCCGCGATCAACAGCAGTCTGAGCGGTCCCTCGACGGTCGCGGCGCGGCGTTCCACCTCACGCATGACCAGCGGCATCGCCGATCGAAACTCGGTGTCGCGCCGGCCGAAGAAGAAGCCACGCGCATGAGTCTGCCCGCAGCAGTTGAAGAGGCGTCCCACCCCCGTCCGTCGATCCGTGACCTCTCGTTGCAAAGTTTCCGTATACGCCCTCACCTGCCGCGCCTCGTCGACGGTGAGCGGGAGCCTGTGTACGGGCGCCACCCATCCGAGATCGGCATCGCGTTCACCAACCGCCTTGGTGAGATCGACCAGCTCCTGCCGATCCACGAGGATGAACTGCGGCGGCGCGGGACAGTCCGCGCATCGCGAGAAGATCTGCTCGCTCCAAGGCAGCCAGTAGCCACGCCGTGGCTGCGAGTAGAGGCTTCGGTAGACGCCTCCCACCGTCAGTGTGACCGTCCGTCGGTCGCCGGTGACCTCGATCACGTCGCCGGGTCCCAGGTCGAACGCATCCGCGATGAGGTCCGGGACCATCGCACCGCCTTCCTCACTCCCGCTGACGACCTCCACGTTCCGGGCGGCAGCGGTGCCGGAGAACAACCACCCAGTGACGGGGCCGGACTCCGCGTGAATCCCACCGGGAAGCGTGACGTCCACAATTGCTCCCAAGGCGTAGCGGACGGGGCGAGCGAGGTGCGGCCCTTCGGCCGCGAGGCGCGTGAAGACTCGGTCCAACCGATCCGAGAGCAGGACGTCGCTGCGCGGGCGCACCTTCTCCCTGAACCAGACGTTCGTGACGCCGTAGAACATCCCGGCGCCGTACGGAGTGATCGTGGGGTTGGCGATCTCCGAGCGGAGCAACTCGCCTTCGGACCTCGAAAGGAAGAGCGGATATGCCGCCGCTACCAAGGACAGCAGCAGCGCGCCGACCACGACGGAACTGAAGAGGCCTGGGTAGCGGACGAGCCCGAGCGGCGCCTTCGTCCAGAGCGGACTGGCGACGGCCCTGCGTCTCCTCGCATGTTTCCCGGTCAGCGGACCCCTCCCGGTTGATCCAATACATACGCTCGTCGAAGAGCTTTCGTTCCCCGGGGACGGGTGGGGACCCGCGGGGGCAGCAAGCTACGCCAGTCCTCCGCCTCCGAAGCGCTCCTCGTGCCGCAGATCGGGCAGCGGTTTCCGTCCTCCCCCCGAGCCGGGTGAGGCGAGGGAAGCCGGGTCATCGGGGTAGCCGAAGGAGACGACGAGGTCGCACGTCATCTCGGGTGGATAGCCGAGGAGCTCGCGGACCCGCGGCTCGTCATACACCGAAGCGTGGCAGCTGCCGATCCCGAGCTCCCACGCGGCGAGCATCATCGAGTCGGCCGCCTGCCCCAGGGCGAACATCAGCGACAGCGGCGCCTCGTCGCGTGCCGGGTCCGGCGTCACGAGCGCGATCGCCACCGCGGCCCCGGCGAGGTGACCTGCCCACGGACCGACCTCCCCGAGCTGCCGCAGGTGCTCGCGGTCGCGGCACACGATGAAGGCCCAGCGC
>JALZDC010000140.1 GCA_030862755.1 Actinomycetota bacterium | reverse complement strand
GACCGACAACGTGGCGCATCTCGAGTACCGCGTCCTCCGATAGACGCCTAGGGGGGCGATCCACCCGGACGGAACGTTGACGAGCATGGCGCGCGGCTGCTTCGCTCGCGGCGATGACCGACCGAATGGCGATGCTCAACCGGCTATCAACGGCCGTGACCTCGGCAGGTGGGAGCTGATCGGCGTGTTCGTCGACGTCCGGACCGAGACGGTGATCGATCGCCCGCGTCAGGAGGTCGCCGCGTTCACGTCCGACCCCTCGAACGCCACCGAGTGGTATCGCAACATCCGGACGGTCGAATGGGAGACTTCCCCCCCGGTGGCCGTCGGATCGCGTATGCGCTTCCGGGCGAGGTTCCTCGGTCGCGATCTGGTCTACACGTACGAGGTCCGCGAGCTGGTCCCAGGCGAGCGGCTCGTGATGGGCACGACAGACGGACCGTTCTCGATGCAGACGACGTACACGTTCGAGGACGCCCCCGGCGGCGGCACCACGGTCGCGCTCCGGAATCGGGGCGAACCCACCGGGTTCGCGAAGGTGCTGTCGCCCGTGATGTCGAAGGCGATGCGCCGCGAGAACGCGAAGGATCTGGCACGCCTGAAGGAGCCCTTGGAGGCCGAGTAGCGTGCGTTACGAGGGAGTGGCTCGGGAGTATCCTCGAAGCGACGAGCTAGAGCCTGTGCCAGATCCTTGTTTCCCAGTCCAGGCCCTCGGTGCCCGCCGCGGCGTTGAACTGGTCGCCGTACTTCTCCGAGGCCTCGTGCATCGAGTCGTGAGACTCCCACTCCTCGAGGAGCGTCACCTCACCTTCGCCTTCGGCCTGATAGAGGCCCAGCGAGCGAGCACCGAAGTCCGCGAGGCGCGGCTCCCACTCCGCGTACGCGGCCTTAAACTTCTCGACGTCGGGTGCTTTCACGCGCATCTGTACGAGAACCGGCATCGGATCCCTCTCCCTTCCGCCGTGACGTCCGAGAAGCATGGACCTCGCCCGGAAACGCTGCAACCGTCACCAGAGAGAGGTGGCCGATGGACCGCATCTACGCCGACCTGCACAAGATGTACAGGCTGTCGAGACTATCCGTGGCGCTGACGACTGACAGACGCGACAGGACTTGTCCCGACTCCATGTCGCCCTGACTGACGGGGCTCGAACTCGGATGTGGACTGACGACGCCGATGAGGCGGGCGACCCCCGATCCTCTCCTCTTCGAAGGCGTCGCGAGGTGGGAAGGGGAGCGAGACTATTCGGTGGCTGACGTCCACTGGCAAACGACGCGTCGTGCCTCGGGCCGCTGCCACTTCATCTAGGGACATCCCGGACACTCGCACCGGCGAGTATGCAATAAAGACACCGTGGAACTGGACGACCGGGAGTGCGATGGGCACAGGAGCAGCCGAACCGAGACCCTTCCGGGTGGAGGTGCCCGACGAGGTCCTGATCGATCTGCACGAGCGGCTGGACCGCGTTCGCTGGGCCGATCAGATCCCTGCTTCCACCTGGGAGTACGGCACCGACTCGACGTACCTGCGTGATCTCGTCACGTACTGGCGCCAGGGCTACGACTGGCGGGCGCAGGAGGCCCGGATCAACGAGCTCGACCATTTCACGGTGCCGCTGGCCGGCATCGATGTCCACTTCGTCCACGCCCGCGGCGTCGGCCCGGACCCGATGCCGCTGCTGCTCTGTCACGGATGGCCGGGCTCCTTCTGGGAGTTCCATCGGATCCTGCCCCTACTCACGGATCCCGGGCGCCACGGCGGCGATCCGGCGGACGCCTTCACCGTCGTGGCACCGTCGCTGCCGGGCTATGGCTTCTCCTTCCGTCCCGGCCAGCGCCGCTTCGACATCGGCGCCATCGCCGAGATCCTGGGCGACCTCATGACCGAGGTCCTCGGCTACGACTCCTACGCCGCCCAGGGCGGCGACTGGGGCGGTGGCATCGTCAGCCGGCTGGGCGCCGACCGGCCCAAGAGCCTGGTCGGGATCCACCTGAACTTCCTTTTCGCGCGGCCCGGCGTGAACGTCGATCCGAGCGGTGAACCCGACGCCGAGGAGCGAGCCGCGCTCGAGGCCGTCGACCAC
>JALZDC010000029.1 GCA_030862755.1 Actinomycetota bacterium | reverse complement strand
AGGGGATCTCGCGGTTCGAGGGGCTGGCGCGCCGCAGGCGCGCCGGCCCTTCGCATCTCGCGCAATCGCTACGGTAAGGTCGTGACGGCCGAGGTGAGGATCCCGATCCGCTGGCGTGACGTGGACGCGTACGGCCACGTCAACAACGCGGTCTTCCTGAACTACCTCGAAGAGGCGCGGGACCGTCTCGTCGAGTCGCTCTTCGGCGAGCATGCATGGGACTTCGTGATCGCGCGTGTCGCGATCGACTACCGGCGCGAGCTGAGCCAGACCGACCGGGAAGTGGTGGTGCGCTGCCTCGTCACCGGATTCGGGACGTCGAGCGTCCGGACCGCGGAACGCGTCCTCGCGGCGGACGGGAGGCTGTCCGCCGAGGCCGAGTCCGTGATCGTGGCGAGGGATCCCGCGACAGGCCGCAGCCGCCCCCTGACGGATGCAGAGAAGACGATCCTGCAGGGGGCGGTCGAGGCCGGCGAGGTCGACGCCGGCTAAGGCTTCGGCGCCGGCAGCACGCGCCGCCCGTGCACGAAGTGCTGTCGATACCAGCCGGTCTCGACCCACATCAGGGTCACGCCGCCCACGCTGCTCGATGAGTCGAGCGCCCATCCGTTGCCGACGTAGACGTCGACGTGATCCACGGTCCCGTTGCGGTCGCCGTCGTAGAACATGAGGTCGCCGGGCAACAGGTCGACGTACTTGAGCCGGGTCTTCGTCATCCTCGCCATCTCGGAGGACGTTCGTTGCGGGAGAGGCCAGCCCTCATGAGGACGCGGCGGCGAGATCTCCCAGTAGACACCGTCGTCGGCCCGAAGCGCCCACCAGGAGATGCCCGAGCAGTCGAACCCCGGACCGGGCTGACCTCCCAATGCGGGGGGAGAGGGTCTCTTGAAGCCCCACTCGCCCGCCCAGATGTAGGGGTAGCCGACGTAGCGGACGCCCCAGTCGACGATCGAGCGACGCTTCGGCCCCATCCTCGGCAGGACCATCCCCGCGTACTGG
Organism: Actinomycetota bacterium; assembly: GCA_030862755.1. GTDB lineage: Bacteria > Actinomycetota > UBA4738 > UBA4738 > HRBIN12 > JAJNBA01. The sequence continues at coordinate 2,444 of JALZDC010000029.1, read as the reverse complement.
GCCTCGAGGTACGGCACGACCCAGTCATCGATCGTGGTCGCTCGGTAGAGAGACCACGCGACCTGCTTGCGCCGAAGCCTCGTGCTCGGCGTGACGTCCTGTGATTCGTCGGTCTTGTTGTTGAAGCGGAGACCGAGCCGCATCGCCAAGAGGTTGACGCCGAAGAGCCGAGGTGTGTGGAAGCGGTATCCGTCGGCCGTGGCCAGCCTGTCGAGTGCGGCGGCGGTGGGTCCCATGCCGAGCGCGCGGACCAGGGAACGATGGACGTCCTTGGACATCACGACCCCGTCCGGGTTGAATCGGCCGCCGGCTCCGCGGGACATCCAGCCTCGCTTCACGGCGATCGCCGCCCACCGGTACGACGGCTCCGTTCGCTTCAGGTCCGGGAACCTCATCGAGGGATCCGGTTCCGCATGCGGTGCGAACGCCCGAACCATCGCCCGTGCCCACCGTTTGCGCGTCTCGTAGGCGTCCGGCTTGAACCGCGGGCTGCCGTCGCGGTCGGGCGCGAAGTCGCGCATCCAGCCGTAGGTGCGGGCGACGTGGTTGATCGCGGCCTTCGCCCACATGTCGTCCGGTCCCAGGTCGCTCCAGGCTGTCGATGGGGTCCGGAGCCGCTCGGAGCGGGACGGTCCCGCCGGGAAGGGAGCTGGACCGCTGCCGTGCTCGCCTTCGGTCCACGAAGGTGGCGTCCCCTGTGCCGTGCCTGCCCCCAGGGACTGCACAAGCGTCATCACCACGGTCAGCAGCGCGACGGACGTCAGGCGACGGCGAAGCCCATGTCCCCTCTTGGCCATCCTTCGAACGTCGGCCCCCGGTGTGCTGAACTTGAGCACCGAGGGCCAACGCTAGTCGGTGGGCCCCTCCCCGCGCACCTCGTGAACCTTCCTGAGCGCTTCCCGGAGGTCCTTGAGCCAATCCTCTTGGCGCTCGGCCACCAGCCGGACGCACCAGGCGAGGGCGTGGCTCCGGCTCCGCGCCACGCCTGCCTCGATCAGCGTGTCCAGCACGCGCCGCTCGTCCATGCGGAGCCGGGTCATGGCCGGGACCGAAAGGCTGGTGAACGACGCTGTGAGGTCACCGCACGAGGCTCCCCAGCTGACCTTGCGACCGAACCGCCGTTGGGCCTCGTCGGCGATGCGCATCCGCTTGCCGCGGGTGTCCTCCCGGAAGCTCGACACGCGCGCCGCGAGCGCCGCCTCTCGGGCCTCCTGCCCGGCGTCGGGGGGAAGGTCGGGCTCGGGGAGGGTTCCCACCACCATGATCTCCTCGCGATCGGCCCTGACCGTGGGCGGCGCGACGAACCACTCCGCGGGGATCATGCCTGCGAACCATCCGCTCAGCTCCTCCATCCGGGCCTCCTTCGCCAGCCGATGAAAGAGAGATTACATCATTACGAGGCGATCGGGGGTTCGTCGCCTGTAGCGTCGGAGGATGAAGACGATCGAGTTCGACGTCGACACGAGCGGCCGCCGGGTTGTGGATCTCACGGGGCGCGTCCGGTCGTTCGCGACGGAGGCGCGGGGCGACGGTCTGGTGCACGTGTTTCTCCCCCACGCCACAGCGGGTCTGGCGTTGATGGAGCTCGGGAGCGGCTCGGAGGACGACCTCGAGGAAGCACTCGATCGCTTGCTCCCCCGAGACGACCGTTACACCCACAGGCACGGCTCCGTGGGTCACGGCGGGGACCATCTCCTGCCCGTGTTCGTGGCTCCCGCGCTCATGCTCCCCGTCGAGGATGGGCGGATCGTGCTGGGGACATGGCAGTCGGTCGCCCTGATCGATCCGAACCGCGAGAACGATGTCCGGCGGGTGCGCCTGAGCTTCCTGCCCGGCTAGAGGTACTGGCCGGGCGTGCGGTCGGCGCGTGAGCTTGCGGCCGGGGGCGACGTCACCGCCTGCACGTCGCGTTCTCGAAGCAGGACGAACTCCTGACCGTCCAGCTCCACCTCCAGGCCAGACGACGGGAGGAACAGCACTCGATCTCCCTGTTTGGCCACGCGCACGTCGGGACCGACCAGCTGCACGTCGGCCCAGGCGAGGCGTCTGGGCGCGGGCGCCGCGGTCGCCGGGATCAGCAGGCCGCTCGCGGACTTCCGTTCTCCGTTCTCCGGGAGCTGCACCACCAGTCGGTCGCCGGTGAGCCGTACATCCGCTCCGACGGCGATCTTCTTGACGCGAGGACGGCGAGGTCTCGCGGGCTTCGCGTCTCCAGCAGATGGGACACGGGGCATGGCCACGAGTGTAGCGACCCTCAATCGATAGGATGCTCCGACGTTGAAGGCGCGCAAGGCTCTGGACGACGCGGTCAAGGTCCTCAAAGCCTCGCCCGCGATCGACCACTGGCAACGAGGACGGGAGCGGATCGAAGCGGAGGATCTGCTCTGGCATGTCGTGGGCCAGGAGCCGGACCCGACCGACGAGGTATCGACTCAGGATCGACG
>JALZDC010000124.1 GCA_030862755.1 Actinomycetota bacterium | reverse complement strand
CTCGATACCCACGCCGCCGCCTGGCTCGTCGGCCCCGGCCTGGTTGCCGCGGCTGTGAGCGCCTGGCTCACGGACCTCATCGACACCACGGTCCTGCTTCTCGTGACCGCTCTCCTCCTCGGCTGGCAGGCGGTCGCGATCGTTCGGGGCGCCCGCCGATCTCGTCGTCGCGGATCTCGCGAGGCGACGACCCCGATCCTGGGGGGGGTCGGGGCCCTCGCCGGCTTCGTGTCGGGACTCCTCGGCATCGGCGGCGGGCTGGTCATGGTCCCCCTGCTGGCAGGGTGGCTCGGGATGCCGCTGAAGCGCGCGCTCGGCACCTCGCTCCTCGCTATCGTCGCGCTGGTCGTGCCGGGCACGGTGGTTCACTCGGCTCTCGGCCACATCGACCTGGGTATCTGTCTGGCCCTGATGGTGGGAGGCGTGCCGGGCGCGCGCCTCGGCGCCGCGCTCGCGCTCGGCACCAAGGAGCGTACGCTCCGGCGGGTCGTCGGCGGAGGACTCCTCGCGATCTCGGTCGGTTACGCGATCCAACAGCTCGCGACGATGCTGGCTCGCTGAGCCCGACGGCTACGATTGGCGTCCAGTATGCGCAGCTCGTACGGACCACGTCTCGTCTTGAGCCTCCTCGCGATCTTATGGGTCGCTTCACCCGCGCCTGCTCAAGAGCCGGCCGAGCCTTCGGCCGTGATCCGACTGATCAGCCAGACACCCTGGACCGAGCGTAAGGAACCGAATCTCCGGGTGACGGTCGGTGTGCGAAACGACGGGGACACGACCATCACCGGCCCGGTGATCGGGTGGGCCATCGGACCCCGCGTCACCTCCCGACTCCAGTACGAGACGGCGCTGGAGGAGGGACCTGCGTTCGCCGCATCCGCCGATACCGTGCCCCTCCCCGAGCCTCTGGGCCCTGGGGGCGCCACGGACGTACGGATCTCGATCGACGTGTCCGAGATCCCCGGGAGCGTCGACCCGGAGGAGTCCGGCGTCTATCCGCTGCAGCTCGCGCTCAGGAGCGAAGACGTCGATCACGAGATCGCCGTCCTCACGACGGCCGCGATCCACATCGCGCAGGACCCGGAGAGGCCGGTCCGATTCTCCTGGTGGACCGAGATCGCCTCACCGGTTGCGTTCGCGTCCGACGGCACCCTGATCGATAGCGGATTCGAAGCGACCCTCGAGGAACGCGGCGGCATCGCCGCCCAGGTCGAGGCGATCGCCGATCTGCTCGCAGAGCCGAGATCACGGGCGGAATTCGACCTGATCGTCTCGCCCGCTGCTCTGGATCAGCTGCGGCAGGCGGCCGACGGGTACGAGCGAAGTGACGGACGGACCGTCTCGGAGAGCGAAGCCGCCCCTCGGATCTCGGCCGAGACCCTCGATCGCCTCCGATCGATCGTCGCGAGCCCGCGGGTACGCGTGCACGCGATGCCATTCGCGGCTCCCAGGCTCCCAGCTCTGTTGTCCTCCGGACTCAGAACACATCTCGAGGATCAATGGCGCCTGGGGGATGAGACGTTCGAACAGATCCTCGGGGAGCGGCCCGATCCCACTGTCGCGCGCCCACCAGGGCTCTCCTTCGACCAGGCCTCGATCGACATCCTGTCCGCGCGAGGGGTGAACACGGTCTTGGGTGCTGCCGATTCGGTCGATCGCCCCCTGCAGCCAAACGACTTCGCTCCCCCCCCGGCAGCCGCCTTGTCCACGACGTCGGGCGTGAGCGTCAACCTGGTCCTGCCCGACCCGGGGGCCAAGGCCCTCTTGAGCGATCCCGGTCTCCTGACCGACCCGGTCCTCGCTGCGCAGGCGCTCCTTGGCGAACTCGCCACGATCTGGCGTGAGCAGCCGGTACCGGAAGGCGAGATCGTCCGCGGGCTCGCGCTGGAACTTCCTCCAGACCTGCCGACCGCGATCTGGAGTCAAGCGCTGGAGCGGCTCTCCGACGCGCCGTTCCTCGACCCCGTCTACGCCGAGGAGCTCCCCTCCAGCGTCGAGCCGCCCCCGGACCCCGCGGCGCTCGAGACCCCCGCAGCTGCGGGGTTCTCCGCGTCGTACGCGGACGACCTGGCGGCGACGGGGCGACGCGTGGCGGCGTTCGCCTCGATCCTCGAGGAACCGACCGGAGAGATCGATCGCCTTCGCCGCTCGTTGCTCTACGCGGAGGCCTCGCAGTACATCGGGAACGAGGGGTCCGGCCACGTCTGGATCGATTCCGTGAACGGTGTCATCGACCGGACGTTCTCGCGCCTCGAACCGGACACGTCGCGAGTGCTCACGTTCACGTCGAGGTCGGGCACGATCCCCCTTCGGATGGGCGACCCCGGGGGCAGGGTCCTGAACGTGAAGGTCGAGCTCGAGTCGGGCCGCGTCGAGTTCCTCGACGGAAGCGAACGGCACCTTCGTTTGGAGCAGGCCAACCAGGTGATCACGTTCCAGGTCGAGGTGAAGGCGGCCGGACCCAGCGACATCGGCGTCTCCGTGATCTCGCCGAACGGGACGGTCCTCTCGCGAAGCGTTCTGTTGGTGAGATCAACCGCGGTCAATCCGATCGCGCTGATCATCACGACCGGGGCGGGCCTCGTCCTGATCGGGCTCTGGTCGAGGAGGTTGTTCCGGCGGCGGCAGCCGTGAGCGCGGACGGAGACCACCCGCTGCGCGACACACGGGCATCACTCATGCGGCACGCCGCCGTTATGACAGTGGGGACCACGCTGTCCCGGCTCACCGGCTTCCTCCGGCTCACCGCGATGACGGCGACGCTGGGCGTCACGGTGAGCTCGTTGGGCTCGATCTACACCGTCGCCAACCTCACGCCCAACATCGTCTACGAGCTGATCCTGGGAGGGATCCTCACCTCGGTCTTCGTGCCGGTCTTCGTCGATCGCATGGAGACGAAGGGGTGGGACGACGCCCGCGACGTCGCGAACCGTGTGATGACGCTGGTCCTCGTGGTCCTCGTCGTGGTCGCCGCCCTGGGTGCTCTCCTCGCCGAAGAGATCATCCGTCTCTACCTGGTCTCGTCCCACGTCTCCGACCGAGAGGCTCAGGTGCAGCTGGGGATCTTCTTCCTCCGGTGGTTCATGCCGCAGATCGTCTTCTACGGCGTCGGCGCGGTCGCCATCGGGCTCCTCCAAGCCCACCGCCGCTTCGCGGCCCCGATGTTCGCACCCATCCTGAACAACCTCGTCGTGATCGGCACGTTCGTCGCCTACGCGATCGTTCGTGGCGACCGGCCGCCGCGGGTGGTCGGGATCACCTCGGCCGAGCAGACCGTGCTCGCGGTGGGGACCACCCTCGGCGTGATCACGATGACCGTCGCACTCTGGCCATCCCTGCGCTCACGGGGATACCGGCTTCACCTGCGCCTCGACTGGCGGCATGAGGCCGTCCGGCGTCTCGTGCGGCTGGCGGCGTGGGTGGCGCTGTACGTGGCAGCCAACCAGCTCGCGTACGTCGTCATCATCGTGCTGAACAACCGCTTCGATGCGGGGCCCCAGATCTACACGACCGCCTTCACCGTCTTCCAGCTACCGCACGCGATCTTCGCCGTGTCGATATTCACCGCCCTCCTGCCGGGGATGAGCGAGCGGTGGTCGACGGGTCATCCCGAAGGGGTACGAGCTCTCGTCTCGCGCGGACTGCGGGATACCGCCGTGGTGATCCTTCCCGCGGCCGTCGGCCTGATCGTGCTGGCCGAGTCCATCTCACGGCTCCTGTTCGAACACGGCGAGGCCGTACCGCGCGACTCCGTCGCGATCGCCCGGACCCTGCAAGGTTTCGCTGCCGGCCTCCTGTTTTTCTCCACCTTCCAGCTGCTCACTCGGACCTTCTACGCGATGCAGGACACTCGAACGCCGGCGCTCGTGAATGTCGTCGCGGGGGTCGTGAACGTGGCGGCGGCCTTGGCTTATGTGGAACTGCTGGAGCTCGGCCTCCGAGGGATGGCGCTCGCCCATGCGACCTCGTACGCCGTCGGGGCAAGTGTTCTCCTCCTGCTCCTCCGGCGTCGTCTCGGGCCGATCGGCGGCGCTCGGATCCTTGGGACTTCGGCGAAAGCTGCCGTCGCCTCGGTGGCGTCGGCCGTCGCGGCTCTCGGCGTCGTGGAGGCATGGGAGGTGGGGACGGATACGAGCGTGCCGGTGCAAGCAGCGCAGGTGAGCGTCGCCATCGTCGTCGGGGTGCTGGTGTTCTCGGTCTCGGCCCTTATCCTGCGGATCGGAGAGGTCGATGACCTGAGGAGGGCCATCGTCAGGAGGTTCCGCGAGTGAACATGCGACGCGACGAAGCCGGACTCGTCGGGAAGGTGATCGTCGTCTGGCTCCTGGTCCTCGCGCTCCTCGGGGTCGCAGCGATCGACGCTGCCTCGATCGCGTTCACGACCTACAAGCTCTCGGACGTGGGCGCGGCGGCGGCGAGCGAAGGCGCGCGTGTGTACAGGCGGGCGCACAACGTCCGCGACACCTGCGAGCGTGTCGTGCAGCTGCTGTCCGAGGAGGAGCCCACCGCGAGGTTGACTCGGGGAGGGTGTCGTATCGAAGGACCGACCGGCATCGTCACGCTCAAGATCAGGAAGCAGGCGAACACCCTGGTGGCGCACCGGATCCAGTGGACGAAGAAGTTCGCCCGGGTGATCGTGACGGAAACCGCCGGGCCACCGTCCCTGTAGCGTTCGCCACGGTGGATGCCTCCGACACGGACGAACGGCTCGTCCGGCGTTTCCAGGAAGGGAGCGCCGATGCCTTCGAGATCCTCGTCCATCGTCACGGCAACCGGGTCTACAACCTGTGTCTCCGGATCCTGGGGGACCCGGAAGAGGCTGCCGATGCGTCGCAGGACACCTTCCTCGCCGCTCTGCGGAAGCTCAACACCTTCCGAGGCGATTCCGCGTTCACGACCTGGCTCCATCGGGTCACGGTCAACGCTTGCTACGACTCCCTGAGACGGAAGCGGCGGCGGCCACTGCTCCAGACCGTGAGAGACGAAGACGACGAGCGGCCAGAGCCGTCGCTCCCAGCACCGGACCATGCCGACCAGGTGGTGCTTTCCATCGACGTCGCGAAGGCGCTCACGGAGGTCCCGACGGAGTTCCGCGTCGTCCTGGTGATGGCCGAGGTGCAGGATCTCCCGTATGAAGAGATCGCTCGCGTGCTGGAGATCCCGGTCGGGACCGTGAAGTCGAGGGTCTTCCGAGGCCGTGCGGCGCTGGGGCGGGCGCTCGGTGCCGCGAGGGGGGAACCGTCCCGAGCGTCACGCGCGTCAGAGGAAGAGGCATGAACCATCCTCACGAGCTGCTCGCCGACCTCATGGACGGGACCCTGGACGAGGGCGATCTCGCGGGGGTGCAGGCGCATCTAGATGTCTGCGCCTCCTGTCGCGAGGACATCGCTCATGCAACCGCAGGACAGCAGGCGGCTCGGTCGCTTCCCCAGGCGACCGCTCCGACGGACCTCCACCAGCGCATCACGGCCGAAGCCGGCGGGCGCGGCCGCGGGACGCCCGGCTGGTATCGGTGGGCGGGTGTGGCCGCGGCCGCGGCCGTGGTCGTCGCGGTCGCGATCGCTCTTCCGTCCGTCGGAGACGGAGCCGGCGACAGCCGCACCACCGAAGACGCCCAGCGACCGATGGGAGCGGGCACGGGATCTCAGGAGTCCATCCCTGGACGCCAAGTCGAGGTCCAGGACGTGAACTACGACCCGAAGGGTCTCGAGCGGCTCGCTCGCGCGGTCCGCACCAGCGCGGCGCAGACCGCCGAGGCCGCGCCGAACGCCGCGCTGGCCGATCCCATCGAGGCTGCCCGGTGCGTGAGTCAGGCCTTCGACGAGCAGCCCGCCGGTCGATTGGCTCGACTGATCCAGGCGAGGTTCGAGGGCCGCGCGGCCTACATCGCCGTCTACCTGGAAGACCCTGGCGCCGATGAGCCACCGGATACAGCGGTGGTCTGGGTGGCATCCAAGGACGACTGCACCATCCTCTCCTTCGCCTCCGCCCGGATCTAGCCCGGCGCCGGGCGGGAAGGAACCGCTGAGGTCCGGCGTTCAGCTCGTGTGGGAGGATTGGCATGCATGACCAATGAGAGCGCGGCCGACGTCCGGAACATGATCGTGATCGGGTCCGGTCCGGCCGGGTTCACCGCTGCGCTCTACGCCGCGCGCGCCAACCTCGAACCGCTGGTCCTGAAGGGTCTCGAAGCCGGCGGCCAACTGATGCTCACCACGGACGTCGAGAACTACCCGGGCTTCGCGGACGGGATCTTGGGTCCGGAGCTCATGGATCAGATGGAGAAGCAGGCTGCCCACTTCGGGGCCGAGATCCTGTCGGTTCACGTTACGCGGGTCGACTTCTCGTCTCGGCCCTTCGGCGTGTGGGCGGGCGACCAGGAATGGCGCGCGCGGAGCGTGGTGATCGCGACAGGCGCGACCGCGAAGTGGCTAGAGGTGCCGGGCGAGGAGAAGCTCCGCGGCCGAGGCGTCTCCGCGTGCGCGACCTGCGACGGCTTCTTCTTCCGCGGTCGCGAGCTGGTGGTGGTCGGGGGCGGCGACTCGGCGATGGAGGAGGCCACGTTCCTCACGAAGTTCGCCTCCAAGGTCACGATCGTTCACCGGCGAGACGAGTTCCGCGCCTCGAAGATCATGCAGGACCGAGCCCTGGCCAACCCGAAGATCGAGGTGATCTGGAACGCGGAGGTGGTGGAGGTTCTCGGTGACGATGCCGTGACCGGGGTCCGCCTTCGCGACACCACCACGGGAACGACGCGGGAGCTCCCGACCGACGGGGTCTTCATCGCCATCGGCCACACGCCGAACACCGAGCTCTTCCGCGACTGGTTGGAGCTCGATACCGACGGGTACATCGTCGTGCGTGAGCCGCGGACGCACACCTCCCTCGAAGGTGTGTTCGCAGCGGGCGATGTCACCGATCGGATCTATCGTCAGGCGGTGACCGCAGCCGGGCAGGGATGCAAAGGCGCGATGGATGCGGAGAGACTGCTCGAGGCCGAGGCGCACGCCGCGGTCTGACGGGAATCTCCCCGACCGGCAGGGCGTTCAGGGCAAGGTGTGGACCCCAGGGTGCCTCATGCCCGACGACTCGAGAGGAGAAGAGATGGCGAACATCGGAGAGGTGAACGACACCGAGTTCCAGGAGAGCGTGCTGGATTCCGAGACCCCGGTCCTCGTCGACTTCTGGGCCGAGTGGTGCGTGCCGTGCCACATGGTCTCCCCCGTCGTCGAGGAGATCGGCCAGGAGAAGGGTCTCGATCTGAAGGTCGCGAAGCTGAACATCGACGACAACCCGGACGCCACACGTACGTACGGTGTCATGTCGATCCCCTCCCTGATCCTCTTCAAGGCGGGCAAGGAGGTCGCTCGGGTCACGGGTGCGCGACCCAAGGACGCGATCTTGCGCGACCTCGACCCGCACCTTTCGTAGGACCCCCCCGCGCAGACGCGCGCGCCGGTTGCCGCCGAGTCGCGAGCCCACGCAGACTCGGACCCATGCACATCTTCCGTGTGGGCGACCGTGGCCCGGAGGTCATGGACATCCAGTCGAGGCTCACCGCGCTCGGCGCCCTCGTCGACAACGAGGAGCGGGACGGCACGTTCGGCTCCTCGACGGAGGCGGCCGTGCGATCGTTCCAACGGGAGCGTCACCTCCGGGTCGACGGCCTCGTCGGCCCGGACACCTGGGAGCAACTCGTCGAGGCCGGGTGGCAGCTCGGCGATCGCACCCTCTACCACCGCGCTCCTCTGTTCCGAGGGGACGACGTTCGCGAGCTCCAGCGGAAGCTGAACGCCCTCGGATTCGACAGCGGGAAGGAAGACGGACTCTACGGCCCGAGAACGGACGGTGCGCTCAGGCTCTTCCAGCGGAACGTCGGCGACGAGCCGGACGGGATCGTGGGGCCACACACCCTCTCGGTCCTGCGCCGGATGCGTCCGCTGGACGCGGTTCCCTCGCGGGCGCTCGTCCGTGAGCGAGAGGAGCTGAAGGGGACTCGAGGACCGATCGAAGGGCGAGTGATCGCGGTCGATGTCGGCGAAGGGCCCGACGATGACGAGCTCCATGGTCGCTCCGCGCGAGCGCTCGTCGCCGCGCTCCAGGCCGTGGGTGCCGATCCACGTCTCCTCGTGGTGACCGACGACGCGGCCGCGCCCACGGACCGAGCCCGTCTGGCGAACGAGGCGGGCGCGGCCGCATCGATCACGGTGGATCTCACGACCGGAGATCAGGAAGGTGCCGGCGGTCCGGTCTGCTCCTACTTCGGAAGCCGGACGACCCATTCTCCCTCCGGCTTGGTTCTGGCACAACTCATCCTGGAGGAGCTCGAGGCTGAGCTCGGCCTCTCCGGTCGCCTCCGGCCGCTCACCATCGCCCCCCTCCGTGAGACCAGGATGCCCGCCGTTCAGGTGGAGCCGCTCACGGGTGCCGGAGAGATGGAGAAGAAGATCCTGACCGATCCGGATCTTCCCTCACGCGTCGCCCGTGCGGTGGCGGCCGGAGTCGGCCGATTCTTCTCTGGCTAGCCGCCCCTGTCGCTGACGGGCGACCATCGCAAGGATGAGTCCCAGGATCGCGCCGAGGAGCGATGCTCGAACGGCTCGCTCGCACTCAGTGGGATACCGCCGTTGCCCATCCATGGCGTACGCTCCCCTCGACTAGACGCCCCATGTGGGAGGTCGATCGTGTCATCCGATGGATCCGTCATCATCATCCTCGTTCTCGCACTGGCCGCCTTCATCGTCTGGGTCTGGGCCCTCGTCGATGTGGTCAAGGTCCCTGACGATTCGATGTTCAGGGCCGGGAGCAAGCTCGTCTGGGTGCTCGTGATCGTGCTCACGGGCGTGGTGGGCGCGATCATCTACCTGGTGGTCGGCCGCCCCTCGCCGGGCGGAGGAGCGGGCGGATCCGCCTCCTCCACCGATCCGAACCTCCCGCCCCCGCCCCCGCCCGGCGCCATCGGCTGACGCCGACCGAAGGACGCTTTCGCTCGACAGCCGGTCGGGAGCGCGAGTCGAACCCCGCCCATGACCTCCGCCAGACCGTGGTGCGGGCCTCTGACCGGCCGTCTCGGGCATCCCGCTAGGCTGGGCTGGAGAAGGGGCGGTCCTCCCTTCAGACCGGGCGTGTTCATGATGGAGTCGCCTCGTCGTCTTCCTGTTCTCCTTCATCGCCTTCATCGCCAACCTCGTCCTGGCGGTCTGGTCGCTCGTCGACGCGATGATGCTCCTGACGATGCGATGTTCAAGGTGGGCAACTAAGCTCGTCGGGTGCGGGTGATCGCCTTCACGGGCCTCATCGGGGCGACCATCTCTCTCGCGGTCGGGCGCCCTTCGCACGGCGGCCGAGCAGCCGGCCCTTCGTCGGATCCGAACCGGCCGCCGCCCGTCCGCCGGTGCCCTCGGCTTACCATCCAGGACATCGCCCAGCGTTCCGACCAACACCCCTAATGTATGATAATATCACTCACTCCGGGGCAAGGCCTGGCCCCGAGCCGACGATCTCCGACACGATCCGCTCGAGGTCGTCGGCCGAACCGAAGTCGATCACCACCTGACCGCGTTTTCGCCCCATGCGGATCACTACACGCGTGGCGAGCTGCTCCGACAGGATCTCCTCGACCTCCGCAAGGCTGGGGTCATCGGGCTGATCGGCAGGAGTCCTCTTCTTCGCCGCCGGCTCGATCGGTGCCTCGATGAAACGGCGGACGATGTCTTCGGTCTCACGGACCGAGAGATCTTCGGCGGCGACCCGAAGGGATAGCGACGTGATCGCGTCCGTGTCGCCCAGCGCGAGGAGCGCTCGCGCGTGGCCGGCGGAGATCCTCTCGTCGGCCAAGAGCTGCTGCACCTCGAGCGGCAGAGCGAGCAGACGGATCGTGTTGGCGATGTGGGAACGCGATACGCCGACCCTTTCTGCGAGCTCTTCCTGCTTGAGCCCGAGCTCGCCTAGCAGCTGCCGAAAGGCCTCTCCCAGCTCGATGGGGTTGAGATCTTCACGGTGGATGTTCTCGATGAGGGCTTCCCTGAGGAGATCCGAGTCGTCCGAGTCCCGCAGGACCACTGGTACGGTGGCGAGTCCGGCGAGCTTCGCAGCACGGAGCCTCCGCTCCCCCGTGACGACCTCGTAACCCTTACCGGTCCTGCGGACGACGATCGGCTGGAGGATCCCCACCTCACGGATCGAGGCCGCCAGCTCGGCGAGTGTCGCGTCGTCGAACCGGCTCCTCGGCTGCTTCGGGTTGGGGGAGATCGCGTGCGCGGGCACCTCGAGGAGGCCCGTGGTCGCCTCCCCCGCCTCCGGGGCACCCGGGATCAGCGCCGAGAGCCCACGCCCCAGACCCCCCCGTTTGGACATCAGTCACCTCCCTTGCGAAACATACGCCACCGCCGCTTGCGGCCCCTCTCGGCATCCAGGGTCGCTCCGATGTTCGCCAAGCCTTCCTGATGCTCGCGGGAAGCCGGGGGAGGCGGAGGTTCCTCGCGCGATGCCTCGATGTCGAGGTCGGGGTTCTCGTCGATGACGACCACCCGTCGCTGCGGCAGCTCGCCGGGAGGAGCGGGGCTCGAGGGTGGCTTGACCCTCGGCTCGGGCTCGGGTGGAGGCTCCTGCCAGATATCCTCACCTGACTCGGAGCTGGGCTTCACTCGAAGCGCCGGGTCCGTCTCGGCGCGAGACGTGCCTTCGACCGGCGGATCCGCCTCGGCTTCGCCCGTTCGGAGCCCGACCTCCTCCTCGCGTGGCACACGAGCCGCGACAAGGGCATCCTCCGGATTCGCCTGCGGCTCGGCGTCCTGTTTTTCAGGCTCCCGAGCACCCTCGATCTCGGGGACCGCGCCCTCCTCCTCAGCCGTCAGGTCCTCATCCACCGGGGTCAGCAGGGCGATCGGCATGTCCTCGAACAGTGGCATCGGCGCGTCTGGGGGCGGCCTGAGAGCCACCTCTCGAGCCAGCTGGCGATAGGCCTCCGCGCCCTTGGACTTCGGGTCATAGGCGGTGATCGGCTGTCCGAATCCGGGGGCTTCGGACAGCCGAACCGTCCGGGGGATGATGACGCGATAGACGAGATCGCCGAAGTACCGCTGCACCTCTTGGACGACCTGCTCGGAAAGCTTCGTCCGAGGGTCGAACATCGTCATCACGATGCCCGAGAGCCTGAGGCCGGAGTTTATGTTCTGCTGGACCAACGAAACGTTGCGGAGGAGCTGCCCCAGCCCTTCGAGGGCGTAGTACTCGCACTGGATCGGAACGATCAGCTCCTCCGCAGCGGTCAGCGCGTTGATGGTCAGCAGACCCAGCGACGGTGGACAGTCGAGCAGGATGAAGTCATACATCCCCTCCAGGACCGGTTCGATCGCCTTCTTGAGCCGGGACTCGCGGGAGAACTGGGATACGAGCTCGATCTCGGCTCCGGCCAAGTCGATCGTGGCAGGGACCGCGTCGAGCCGGTCGACGGGCGTATGAACGATCGCGCGCTCGATGTGGGCTTCGGAGACGACGACGTCATACACTGACACCTCCCGCGCGTCGTGGCGGATGCCCATCCCCGTCGAAGCATTCCCCTGAGGGTCGAGGTCTGCCACCAACACCCGATAGCCGAGGTCCGCGAGCGCAGCCCCGAGGCTGACCGCGGTCGTGCTCTTCCCCACGCCGCCCTTCTGGTTCGCGATCGCGATGACCCGGGCTCTGCCGGGGACCTCGGGCACGACCGGTCTCTTCCTCCTCGAAGGGGCCTTCGGCTTGGGCGGGACGGCCCGAGGGGTTGTGGCGGGCGCCACAGGGTGGGACGTGCTGGCGGAGACCTTGCTCACTGTCGGGTCATGATAACGATGGGTCCGCCGCTTTCAAGGGTCGCGTCACCCACGGATCGTGCTCGGACGTCCGGGGGTTCTTCGTCCACCCCGAACGTCTTTCCGGCCCAGTAGATGAGCTCCCCCAACGGATCCAGCAGATCTCGGGCGATGACCCAGGTGCTCAACGCATCCCCGAATCCCCTGGCGAGGCAGACATCGAATACCTGGCCGAGCTCCTCAGCTGGCCGGGGAAACACCTGCACGTTCGGCAGCTGGAGCCTCTCCACCGCCAGCTCGAGGAAGGCAGCTCGGGCCTGCCTGCGTTCTGCAAGCGTCACGAACAGATCCGGTCGGGCCACCGCCACTGGAAGGCCCGGGAGCCCGGCGCCGGATCCAAGATCGACGACCCGTTCCTCGGCAGAGATGTGGGGGACCGCTCGAAGGCTGTCCAGGATGTGGCGGGCGTGGAGGTGGCCAGCATCCGAAGCAGCCACCATGCCACGGCGGATCGCCCGAGTCAGAAGCAGATCCTCATAGAGGCCGAGGCTCGCCAGTTGAGCGGGAGAAAGCTCATCGGAGGTCCAACCCTCATGTTTCACGTGAAACACGCCCTCCCGAGATGCCTGAACCGAGTGTCCTACCTGGCGCGGACGACCACGAACCGATCAGGATCGGCGCCTTCAGAGACGCTTTCCAGGCCTTCGAACTCGGCTACGACATCGTGGACCAGTTTCCGCTCGTAGGCGTTCATCGGATCGAACTGCTCATCCGCCCCCGTCCTCTGGACACGCTCAGCGACCTCGCGGGCATGCTCGACCAGCCGGTCTTCCTGGCGCTTCCGGTAGTCACCGACGTCGACCAGCACGCGGACCCGGTCGTCCAGACGGCGCCCAACGGCGGTGCGGGCAAGCTCTTGGATCGCATCCAATGTCTGGCCGTGACGGCCGATCAACAGCGCCATGTCATCCTCTGGCCCGTCGACGATATCGACGTAGACGTGCCCTCGGTGGGTCGTCGGCTCTGCGATGGCGTCGATTCCCATCCTCTCGAGGAGCTCCTCCACGAAGTCCGCGACGGCGTCCGCCTGCTCCTCGAGGTCCGCCCCGTTCGGGTCTGCGGGCGGCGCGCCATCCGCCTGGCGCTCAGAGACGTCTGGTTCCCGTTCCATGGCTTACCTCCCGGGCCGCCTCGGGCGGTTGGGGCCCGACCCCTTCGGCCGTCCCGAGCCGCCCTTCGTGCTCTTCCCCGATCCTCCCTTGCCTCGTGTCCTGGGAGGAGGCTTGCGGAGAGTCTCCGGTTCCCCCTGGCGGCGCTTCCGCTCGTTCTCGGCTCGCTCCATGATCTGGCTCATGAATCCGCTCCTGGGCTTATCAGGGCGGGCAGAGGCCTTCGCCTTAGCCTGCGTAAGACGGCGATCCATCGCGTCCGGCCCGATGTGCCCAAGCCTCAACATCACGCCCTGTTGACCGATCTGGAATACATTCGAGACGGTCCAGTAGAGGACCAGACCTGCTGGGAAGGCGAAACCGAAGATCCCGAACATGATCGGCATCACCTTGGTGATGATCTGCGTCTGCTGATTCTGAGCGGAAGCCGGTGTGGCTTTCTGGGTCTGCCGAGTCGAGTAGAAGGTCGTTCCGATCATCAGCACCAGCACCGCGTAGTACGGGATCCGATCAGGGATCGAGTCTCCGCAGTCTAGGGTGTCCCCGGTCGGGTTCCCTTCCGTGTTGAGCACCTGGACGGTTCGGCCGGCCTGTTGAGGAGAACACTGGAGGTTCATGAAGAGGAAGTGCTGTCCCCGTCCATCGTGCTGGGTGACATCGACGAAGAGCTGGGAGTCCTCCGGGAGGTGGTTGTCCTTGAACTCGACCCCCGGAGCTTCCGGGTCTTCGGGCAAGGGGACCGGGGCCCGGATGACGGAGTACATGGCGATGAGGATGGGGAACTGCAAGAGGAGTGGGAGGCAGCCACCGAGCGGGTTGACTCCGTACTCCTGATACAGCTTCATCGTCTGCTCTTGGATCTTCTGCTTGTTCCCCTTGTACTTCTTCTGGATCTCCTTGATCTTCGGCTGCAAGGCCTGCATCGCCTGCATCGACTTGATCTGCTTGATGCCCAGTGGGAGCAGCACGATGCGGAACACGATCGTGAGGATGATGATCGCGAGGCCGAAGTTGCCGGTTAGGTCATAGAGCCATGCCAGCAGCCACCCGATCGCATCCAGGAGGGCCTGGAAGGGGCCGATCTCAGCCAGCATGACGTTCGCCTATCGCCGTGGCGTTTTGTATGGCGACATCATACGAGCGGCCAGGTGGCACGGGGTCGAGGCCACCCCTCCCGAAAGGGTTGCAGCGGAACACGCGCCGGGCCGCCAGGATCGAGCCTCTGGCTGCTCCGTGGCTCCGGATCGCCTCCGCGGCGTACCGGGAGCACGAGGGAGCGAACCGGCACTGGCCCCCAAGCCACCCGGACAGCGTCAAGCGGTACAGCGCGATCCCGCCGAGCAAGAGCGATCGCAGGGGGGCGCCGGCTTTCCACATGAGGAGACGCAGGGATGTCACCGGCGCCTTCCTCCGCGCCCCAGCAGTTCGGTCATCTCTGTGATCAGATCCT
The DNA here is from genome assembly GCA_030862755.1 of Actinomycetota bacterium. GTDB lineage: Bacteria > Actinomycetota > UBA4738 > UBA4738 > HRBIN12 > JAJNBA01. The sequence continues at coordinate 1,012 of JALZDC010000124.1, read as the reverse complement.
GGGTTCGGGCGCCTCGGATGCTCTCGCGAGCGACCAAGACGATGTCGTGTTCTTCCAACCCTCGCGGGGCGACCTCACGGAGAGCCGCCCGAAGGACCCGTCGGGCTCGGTTGCGCTGCACCGCGCCGCCGATCTTCTTCCCGGCGACAAGCGCGAACTCCCCCGAGCCGGGGGCGAGAAACAGTACCACCCGCTTCCCGTGCACCGGCTTGCCGTCACGGAAGACCCGCTGGACCCCCGCCGTGCGCACCGTCTCGCTCAGCGAGAGACGGTGAGCCGGCTGCGGCCCTTGCGGCGTCTCGCGGCGAGGATCGCCCTACCGGCTCTCGTCCGCATCCGCAGACGGAAGCCGTGCGTCCTCGCCCGGCGGCGGGTATTCGGCTGGTACGTGCGCTTCCCCTTGGCCATCCTCGGATCCTCTGCGAAAAGGAAGGCCGGCTGCGCGCCGACCGAGGACGGAAGTATACGGAAACATCCCAGGATGGAGGGGTTGACAACAGAAAGAGCGTCAAGACGGCGCCCGCTGGTCGCGTGCTGGAAAAACCCGGTGCTATAGTCCGCCCCGCACTTCCCCGGGGTGACGGGGCCCCCGGTGACCTCCGACCCCGATACCTCCCCGGATGTGGGTTATCCACCCGTGTGGAAAGGTTCTGTGGAATCCCAGATGGCCGTTGCATTGCCTGATCAGGAAGCCCGGCGGACTTGGTCGGCCGTGCTCGACCGGGCCCGCACCGAGCTCCCGGAGACCACGTTCCTGATGTGGTTCACCGACGTTCGCCCTATCGGTCTCCACGAGGAGGTGCTTTCCCTCGCCGTCCCCAGCCAGTTCGTGAGAGAGCGGTTGCAGCACAATCATCTTGGGCTCATCGAAGAGGCAGCAGGACATGCGTCCGGCCGCCCGGTCAAGGTCGAGATGGAGGTGGACGAGGCGATCCGCCATGAAGAAGGCCCGCTCGTCGACCTGAACTCGGTGCCTCCGGCCGCGTATGCGACGATCGGCGCGCCGCCGGCC
>JALZDC010000120.1 GCA_030862755.1 Actinomycetota bacterium | reverse complement strand
ACGCTGCTCGATTCCGTGCTCGGGGAGCGTGTCCGGGTGCCAGCGGGGGTGCGGCTCGAAAGGGTACGCCTGGGCTCCGGCGCCCAGCTCTCCTGAGGAAACGCGATGCGAACCTCAACCGTCGGGGTGCAGTGACCGATTGGGTAAGGTGTTCGATCCGACCTTGGGGCCCCTGATGGTTCGACGTGTTCGCGTGCTGGCGACCGCGATGGTGCTGGTGGCCGCGCTCATCGGTGGATCCGTGGCGCATGCAGCAGACACCTTCCGGTTCCATGGCTCGGGCTATGGTCACGGGATCGGGATGTCGCAGTGGGGCGCGTACGGACTCGCGCAGAAGGGCTGGTCGCACAAGCGGATCCTCACGCACTTCTATTCGCGGACCCGGGTGGTCCGCTCGACGACCTTGCCGAAGAAGGTCCGGGTCGGGCTCACGAGCGGTCGCTCGACGATCCACCTCACGGCGAAGAACGGTCCTGTTCGCCTGTGGCTCGACGGCCCCAGCGCCACGCCCGTCGCGAAGATCCCCCGCGGGAAGACGTGGACGGTCTCGGCGGCGCCGATGTTGCGCAAGTACACGATCCGCGACGGCACCGGCGCGCTCGTCGGGGGCACGCGATGGGGCGGACCGGCACGGCCTCTGTTCGCCACGTACGCCGGCGCCGGCGCCCGTGTCTTCGTGCCGGAAGCGGATGAGGTCTGGCACCACGGCTTCGCGTACGCGTACGGGTTCCTCGAGTTCGATCTTCTCGGCTGTGCGAACCGGTGCGTCGAGCGGCTCACGATCGAGCTGCCCTTCGAGAGGTATCTGCGCGGCATGGGGGAGATGCCCAGCAGTTGGCCGGGTGCGGCGCTGAGGTCACAGGCCGTCGCCGCGAGGACCTTCGCGACCTACAAGATCCGGCGGTACGGGCTGCGGAGCGACTGCGACTGCCATCTCGTCGACGGTGCGGGCGACCAGGTCTACGTGGGATACAACAAGGAGGCCGGGGCGGACGGCGACCGATGGGTGGCCGCCGTGGTCGGCACCGCCGGTGAGGTCGTGACGTATCGCGGATCGGTGATTCAGGCGTTCTATGCGGCTTCGGACGGGGGCTACTCCGAAGACGTCGAGGACGTCTGGCACGGCGGGAATCCGGCCTACGCGATCCCGTACCTCCGTGGGGTGTGCGATCCCGGCGAATACACGTCGGCCAACCCGTGGACGGACTGGACGAGGGCTTTCACGGCCTCCGCCCTGTCCTCCCGGCTCGCTCCCTACACGGGCGGCATCGGGAGGATCGGCCGGTTCACCAACGTGCGGCGAGGCGTCTCTGGCCGGATCGTCAGCGCGATCGCTCGAGGGACCGGCGGCTCCGCCTCCGTCAGTGGGGGCGAGTTGAGGGCCGCGCTGGGGCTGCCCGACGGCCGGGTCTGGATCAACACCGACCGCAATATCGTCGGTGCGGTCCGTGCGAAGTACGACGCCCTGATGTGCCGACCGGGGCTCCCGAGATCCGGGTCGCTGGTCCTCGGCCACGGCTCCCGTCAGCTCTTCCAGCGAGGCGGCATCTACCGCAACAGTCAGGTCGGCCTGACGGTTTGGCTCACGGGGGCGATCCACACCGAGTATCTCGGCGCTGGCGGGGCCGGTGGCCGTCTCGGTCTCCCCCGCTCCGTCGTGGTTCGCCCTTCGATGACGCATGCGGCGGCGTGCTCCTCGTGCCGCCGTGTCGTGCTCGAACGGGGCAGGATCTACTTCAAGCCGGGGCTCGGTGCGCACGCCCTCTGGGGCCGGGTGCTCTCGACGTACCTCGGACGCGGGGGGCCACGGGGAGCGCTCGGCTACCCAAGGACGCGCGTGCGCGTCGTCGCCGGCGTCGCGCGTGCGTCGTTCGAACACGGGACGATCGCCTGTTCGAACGGGACCTGCCGGGTCAGCTGAGCCTCAGCAGGGCGAGTTGCTGCTTTCCGGCGCGTTGCCCGTGCACTCGAACGCGGTCACGAACCCGTTCACGATCGTCGACGCCGTCTGCGGTGTGAGCCCATCGCCCGATGGACAGGACTGGCGTCGGTTCCACGCGGTGAGCGTGAGCGCCGTCTCGGCCGTGAGGCCCGGATAGGGGGCGAGGAAGGTGGCCTGGTCTCCTCGGGCGATCTCCGCCAGCCGATCGACCACGTCCTGGGCGATTCCGCCATCTGCCTCGGGGAGGTAGTAGACGAACACCGCCCCGTGCTCCAACGAGTGCACCGCCTGAGTCTCGGGAGGCTGGGAGTCGAAGACCTTGGGTTCGCTGATCCACGACTGCTCGTGGAAGCCGGAGGTCGCCGGCGTGTCCGCGTACGTGAACGGCAGCTGGCTCGGCTGGAGATGTTGGTTCGCGGGCGCGCTGGAAGCGGGCTGGTCCACCTCGGTGCATCCGGCCCGGGTCGCCGCCCGGATCGCCGCGTCGGGGATGTCGTTCGGGCCCGAGAAGCTCCGGAAGAGCGTGATCGCCGCCACGGCCGCGGCGGCGATCCCGATCGCCGTGACGGTGCGG